>CAZEFK010000100.1:0-25903 GCA_964511405.1 uncultured Comamonadaceae bacterium
GGCGTCGTTCTTATCTCCACGCTTTCCCGTCGCAATGCCGAAGCTCCTGGCGCGCGCCGTCGGCGGCCGCGACCGCCCGCGCTACCGCGGCCGGCTGGCCGGCACCTGGGCCTTCCTGACCGGCGCGCCCGCGCGCGCCATCCCGTCCTGAGCCATGCTGTCGACCGAACCGACCACCCTGCTGATCACCGCCGCCGACGACGGCTTCCTGGACTTCCTGGACGACCTGATCGCCACTTGGGCGGCCGGGCCGCTCGCCCGCACCCTGCCGCTGGCCGTGCTGGACGTCGGCCTGTCCCAGGCCTCACGGGACCGGCTGGCCGGCCTCGGCATCCGCACCGCCGCGGCGCGCTGGGACGTGGACTTCCCCGACCGGCCGCGCGTGCCGGCGCATCGCCGGGCGCTGATCGCCCGGCCGTTCTTGCGCGACTACTTCCCCGGCTTCCAGATCTATATGTGGCTGGACGCCGACCTGTGGCTGCAGGACGACCGCGTGCTGGCCTACTACTTGCGCGCGGCGCGCCGCGGCAAGCTGCCGATCGTACAGGAGACCGACCGCGGCTACTGGACGCTCTACAAGCGGCCCAAGCTGTGGAGCCAGAATCACAAGGCCTTCGCCTACAACTATGGCTGGCGGCTGGGCGACCGCCTGGGCCGCAACCCGATCCTGAACGCCGGCGCCTGGGCGCTGGCCGCCGACGCCCCGCACTGGGACGCCTGGGCCCGGGCCATGACCGCGGCGCTGACCCGCAAGCATTGGCGCCGGCCCGACGTCGAGCGCTTCGAGTTCCGCGGCATCGACCAGACATCGCTGAACTACGTGGTGTTCCACGACAAGCTGCCGACGACCTTCCTGCCCGCCTATTGCAACTGGTTCTGCGGCAAGGGCACGCCCATGGTCGACCTGGCCGCCGGCACCCTGGTCGAGCCGCACGAGCCCCACGAGGTGCTGGGGCTGGTGCATTTGGCCGGCCACGCCAAGGACCGGGTGTTCGAGATGGCGACGGTCGACGGCGGCCGGTTCGACTCGGTGCTGACTTATCGCGGGTTCCGGGCGACGGTGGCGGCGGGGCAGCTGATCCATAGGCCCAGGGCCACGAAAAGCTAGGGATCCATAGCACCGGCCGCAGCGACACACGGCAGCGACCGGCTTTGCGGAGCCACGCCACATGGTTTTGGGAATAATGATGCTATCCCGCTCGGCGAGACATTTGATAGCCTAGTCTCCGCAAGGCGATATAAGCGATGGCGCCATGTCGATCGACATACAGCTGCTGATGGCGGTGCCCACCGATGGCTCTGGCCGATCGTTGCCGAGCTTGGCGTCACGCCTGGAATCGAATGATAAGCTAGGCGCCGTTCACACCGGTCCCGCGGCCAACCGGCCGCAGCACGTGACTCGCGGGTTGCGGTTTGGTCGCGGGCGGCTGTGGATGGCGTTGTCGCGGGCTGATCGGCTGGCAGCGGGAGTCGAGACATCGCCGAGACGCGAAATGGGCGAATTTGCGCCATTTGTCGCGGTACCGGCCATGCTCTACGATGTCCAGTCGTTTCCTCCGGTGCTTCGTGCCTCGTCGAGGCGCCCATTGGGACAGGATCCGTTTGATGGAACTCCGTCTGCAGATCGAAGACTCCTATCTGCGCAACCTTCTGAACCGGTTGCGCCTGCCTTCGGCATTCGAGACGATAACCGAAGCGCTCCGCGTGCTGAACTGGGTCGTCAACGAGCGGGCGCGTGGTCGAACGATCCTGTCGGCCCAGCCACATCCCGACGGAAGCTTCACGGACCTTCGCGAGCTCGAGACGCCGGCGATGAAGAACATCAAGATCGAAGCAGCATAAGCGAGCGCCTGGGCGGCGAGCCCTTGGTAGCCTCGGGCCCGCCAAGCCGGACCGCTGATCGGGCCGAGTTGGCCTCGCGCACGCCGGGACGGCGCCCTATCGAGGGGCTGACGCCACGACCAATCGGTCGGCGGCGGGGGAGCGGCGGCTGATACGATGCCGAGCAGCTCGGAACGTGGCGGTGGCGGGCGCATATGGAGGCGCGTGTTTGGTGCGGACGATGGGACGCGCGTCGGTCCGCTCGACGTTCCGATCAGAGAGGTGCCCTTGGTCGAGATCGGTCGGGATCTCGCCAAACGGGTCCTGACGTTTCTCGGCTGGGCCATTTTCGGCCTCCTGGTATTCCTCGTTATCGAAGAAGTAATAAGCGACTATCAGCTTGGCGAACTTGAAGGACATGCGCTTACAATCACACTGACTGATGAGAGCGCGACGCTATTTTCGAAAAACTTGGATTCGACGTTGAGCATGCTGTCGGCGCGCGGGAGGGGTGTCGCATTCCCGGATGCCGCCGAGTTTCTGAGTTATGTTCTTGCCACGATCGGCAAGGCCTCTATTCTTAATGGTGACGAGCAGCAAGCGCTTGCGACTTGCTTTGCCTCCATGACGACATTCATTCCTGTCACCCCCGTGGATGCTCCGATCGATCAGCCAATACCAGGATCGATACCTCGTCCAGCTGGTCCCGTGCCGACAGATCCAGGGACGGCGCCGCCGACGGAAAGCTCAGCGGCGACACCGAGCACTCCGTCAGCGACGCCCGGTCCGCCGGCGGTTGTCAGGCCGCTGCCTGGCGCTCCGGCGACCGTCGTCGCCTCGGGTCGTTCGATGTATTCGACTGAAACATCCGCGGCAACGGTCGGCAACATGGAGCAGTGCCGCCGCTTGATCCTGAAGGCCCGTGCGTCCAATCGCTCCATCAGCAGTGGTGGCGATGATCGTCTGCGGCTGGCTCGGGATATGATCAAGGATGCCGCCGAGCGTCATCAGGCGTTTCGATCGTTTTGGCTGCAGACAGCGCAGTTGGTGTTGTCAAGTGTTCTGCTGCCGGTGTTGACCGCGCTGCTCGGATATATTTTCGGCAAGTCGGTTGACGGCCGCTCAACATCTCCCGTCGCGACTGGCGGCCCAAAGGCGCCCGAGGGCCCGATCGACAGGCCTCTCAAAGGCACGGTACCGGCAGACGCCATCATGCATGCAGAAGCGGGGAGACCGGAGACAGTACGCGATAAAGCCGCGCCAGCCGAGGCGCCGGCTGATCAGCAAGCAGCAGATGCAGGCGCAAGCGGCGGCGCCACAACGCAGGCAGTCGGTCCGCAAGGAACGGCCGATCCGACCATATCAAATGTTCCGCCGGTACGGCCGGGCCCATGATGCGGAGGCGAACTTTACCAATGTTGGGCTGGTGACATCGGGGCGGACGTTTGCGCGAGCGCGTGATCGCCCACCATCGCCCTATCACCGCGCCGACCATCGCACCGCGCCGACCATCGCCGTTGGGATCACCCGTGATCGAACCCATCGACCCCGCCAGGCGGCGTTCGACCGGCTGCTGGTGGCGCTACCGTGGTCGACGTCGCCACCTGCGAGCTGCGCGCCGCCAACGTCGGGCTGGTCGGCCCGGTAATCGCCAACGTTCATCCCACGGGTTCCCTCAGAAGCGCGCCGCGATCAGCCTGGCGCCAAACCCCAGCATCAGCGCGCCGCAGACCCGGTCGATCGGGCGGCGCAGCGCCTCATACCGGCGGCGAACGCCGGCCGCCGAGAACAGCAGGGCGACCGCACCGTAACAAGCCAGCCCGTCGAGGGCGACCACCGCCAGGATGGCCGCGCGCAGGCCGAACGGGGCATCCGCCGGCACGAACAGCACGAAGATGCTGGCGAAGTAGGCCACCGATTTCGGGTTCATCAGGCCGGTGAACAGACCGCGGGCGAGCCCCTGGCTGATGTCTTCGGGCTCGGCACGCGCGGCCCCCGACGACCGCCACAGCCGCACGCCCAGATAGATCAGATAGGCGGCGCCGCAGATCCGGATCGCCGCCTGCAGCCCGGGCGTGAGCGCGAACAGCGCCGACAGGCCGCTCAGCGCCACCGTCGCCCAGGCCAGGCTGCCGGCGACCAGGCCCAGCGCCGTGACCAGGGCGCGGCGGCGGCTGTGCTCGACCGCGGTCTGCATGACCAGCAGGATGTTCGGACCGGGGCTGAGGATCGACAGGCAATCGACGGCAACGAGAGGCAGCAGCGGGGTCATGGGACACCTCCAGGCTCGATGCCCGACTCTCGCGCCGCACCCGGTCCGCCAAAAGATCCAGGATCGACGAAAATTGGGGAGCCACGGTGCTTTCGCCCTATGATCGCGCTCGGTATCGCGTGACTCTGGACCGCCCATGATCGAGCCCATCGACCCCGCCACCCGCGCCCGCGCCATCGCCGCCGCCCAGGGCCAGGCGCCGTTCGACCGGCTGCTGGTCGGCGCCACCGTGGTCGACGTCGCCACCTGCGAGCTGCGCGCCGCCGACGTCGGACTGGTCGGCCCGATGATCGCCAGCGTTCATCCCGCGGGCAGCCGCGCCGATGCCGCCGCGATCGACCGTCTGGACGGCCGCTTCCTGGCGCCGGGCCTGATCGACGCTCACGTGCATTTCGAAAGCTCGCTGATGACGCCGGCGCACTATGCGGCGGCGGTGCTGCCGCGCGGCACCACGACGGTGTTCTGCGACCCGCACGAGCTGGCCAACGTGCTGGGCCTGGACGGCGTGCGCTATGCGGTCGAGGCCAGCCGCGGGCTGCCGCTGCGCTTCATCGTGCAGGCCCCCTCCTGCGTGCCCTCGGCGCCGGGGCTGGAGACTGCCGGCGCCGCCTTCGCCGGGCCCGAGATGCAGCAGATGCTGGCCTGGCCCGAGGTCGCCGGCGTCGCCGAGGTCATGGACATGCGCGGCGTGCTCGAAGGCAGCCCGCGCATGGTCGAGATCCTGAGCGCCGGCCTGGCCAGCGGCAAGCTGATCGAGGGCCACGCCCGCGGCCTGTCCGGCCCGGCGCTCCAGGCCTATTGCGCCGCCGGCATCGGCGGCGATCACGAGATCGTCTCGGCCGACGATGCGCTGGAGAAGCTGCGCGCCGGCCTGACCGTCGAGCTGCGCGGCAGCCACGACTACCTGCTGCCCGACGTGGTCAAGGCGATCAAGACCCTGCCGGTGATCCCGACCAGCCTGACCGTGTGCACCGACGACGTGTTCCCGGACTACCTGGCCGCCCATGGCGGCCTCGACGATGTGGTGCGGCGGCTGATCCGCTATGGCCTGGCCCCGGTGCAGGCGGTCCGGTGCGCCACCGTCAACGCCGCCTACCGCCTGAAACGCGAGGACCTGGGGCTGGTCGCGGCCGGCCGGCGCGCCGATCTGATCGTGCTGTCGGACCTCGCGGCGGTCGCGGTCGAGGCGGTCTATGTCGGCGGCCGCCGCGTCGCCGAGCATGGCCGCCTGGTCGAGCCGCCGGCGCCGCCGCCGGTCGCCGCTCCGACCGGCACGGTGCGGCTGCCGCCCCTCGCGGCCGACGATTTCCGGGTCCCGGTACCGGGCGTGACGGGGCGCGCCGTGGTGCGCGCCATCCGCGGCGCCCGCTTCTCGACCTGGTCCGAGGTCGCGGTCGAGGTCGCGGATGGCTTTGCGCTGGTGCCGGCCGGCTACAGCGTCATCGTCGCGGTCCATCGCCACGGCCGCACTGATGCGCGGCCGCAGGCGGCGATCCTGGAGGACTGGGGCGAATGGCAGGGAGCGCTGGCCACCACCTACTCCCACGACTGCCACAACCTGGTCGTGTTCGGCCGCAACCCCGCCGACATGGCGGCCGCCGCCAATGCCCTGATCGCCTGCGGCGGCGGCATGGCCGTGGCGGCCGGAGGCCGGGTGCAAGCCGTGCTGGAACTGCCTGTTGCGGGCATATTATCGACCAAGCCGCTTGATGCGGTGGCCGCCGAGTTCGCCGCCCTGCGCGCCGCCGCCGACCAGGTCGCCGAATGGAAGCCGCCCTACCGGGTGTTCAAGGCCGTGACCGGCGCCTGCCTCGCCTGCAACGCCGGTCCGCACCTGACCGACCTGGGCCTGACCGACGGCACCACGCGCCAGGTCCTGCCGGCGCTGATCCGGGCGGCTTAAGGACCTATGGCTTGCCGGGCGCGATCCCCGGCGGCGCGGCGATCGATTGCGGCCCGCCGGCCGCGGCGGTCGTCGGCTTGACCTTGGCCTTGAACACGATGCAGTTGCTGGTGCGGTCGCGGAAGAACCAATAGTCGTAAGTGGGGTCGGCCTTTTTCTGCGAGTCGAACAGGTTGAGGCCGCTGCCCTTGGCCGCGCCGACCAGCGAGGCGCCGTTGATGCCGCGGAAATGACCGGCATACAGGTAGAGCACGCGCTGGTTGAAGGTGCCCATGCTGCAGCGCCGGCTCAGATCCTGGTCGATGGTGCCGACCTGCCAGTAGGGCAGCGGCGTGCGCACCACCTTGTCGATGCCGTTCTCGCCGTTGGCCAGGGCGGGCCCGGCGGCCGCCAGCCACGCCGCCGCCGCGATGCCGCCGCTCCAAATCGCGCGCCTGGCCATGACCTGCACCCCGCCGCTCGCGTTGTTCTGCCGATTCTGGCACGAACCGACCCCGCTACCTATGATCACCACCTATTAACCTTGTCTTAGCGGCCCGCGGATGGTTGCGATGTCCCGCCTTTCCCGTCTGGCCGGCGCCGCCCTGCTGAGCGGCCGGCTGTTGCGCGCCCTCCTCGGCGGCGCGCGCCCGCATCAGGTCGATTTGAAGGCGCGGCTGGCGATGCTGCCGCTGGCCGGCGCGCCGCTGGCGCGGCCGGTCGCGATCCACTGGGACGACCACCAGATCCCGTTCATCGAGGCCGAGACCGACCGCGACCTGGCGGTGGCGCTGGGCGTCGTCCACGCCCATCTGCGCCTGGCGCAGCTGGAGATCCTGCGCCGCATCTCCCAGGGCCGCGTCGCCGAGCTGGCCGGCCCGGTCGCGGTCGACCTGGACCATGCCTTGCGCATCGTCGAGTTCGGCCGCGCCGTGCCGGCGATGCTGGCCGCCCTGCCCGACGACACCCGGCAGTTCGTCGACCGCTTCGCCGCCGGCCTCTCCCACGTGGTGCACCACCAGCGCGCGCTGCCGCACGAGTTCCAGCTGCTCGGCGTGCGGCCCGAGCCCTGGACGACCGCCGACGTGCTGACCTTGGGGCGGCTGACGTCGGCGGACGTGTCGTGGCTGGTCTGGCTGCGCCTGCACCACGCCTGGGGCGGGTCGCACTGGTCCGACCTCTGGCCGCGCTTCGCCGCCGACGCCGTGGCGCCGATCCCGAGCCTCGCCGGCGGCGGCCTCGGCCTCGAGGCGATCCTCGCTACGGTGGCCCGCACCGGCAGCAACGCCGCCGTCGTGGCCGGCCGCCGCAGCGCCGGCGGCAGCGCGCTGATCGCGAGCGACCCTCATCTGTCGCTGGCGATCCCCAACCCGTGGCTGCTGGCGGGCATGCGCTCCCCCTCCTACCACGCGGTTGGGCTGATGCTACCCGGCATCCCGGCGGTGGCGCTGGGGCGCAACCCGTGGATCGCGTGGGGGGGCACCAGCCTGCATGCGGCCAGCAGCGACCTGGTCGACGTCACCGACCTGCCCGCCGGCGCGATCCGCACGCGGACGGTCGAGATCGGGGTGCGCTGGGGCCGGCCGCGGCGCCTGACCGTGCGCGACACCGACTACGGCCCGGTGCTGTCGGACGCCCGGATGCTCGGCTGGAGCGGCGGGCGGCAGGTCGCCCTCCGCTGGGTCGGCCATCACCCCACCGACGAGATGACGGCGCTGCTGCGGCTGAACCGGGCGCGCAGCTGGGACGAGTTCCGCGACGCCCTGGACGGGTTCGCCCTGCCCGGCCAGACCATGCTCTATGCCGACATGGCGGGCCGGATCGGCCAGGTCACGGCCGTCCACCTGCCCCGCCGGCGGCTGGAGCCGCCGGTCGACCTGGTGCTGCCGGCCGATCCCGAACACCAGGCCTGGGCGGCGCTGGTCACGGGCAAGTCGCTGCCCTGGCGCGTCGACCCGCCCGAGGGTTACATCGTTTCGGCCAACAACCGGCCGCCTGCGGCGGCCTGGCCGATCGGCTACTTCTTTTCGACCGATGAGCGGGCCCGGCGCATGGCGGCGCTGCTCAACGGCACCGCACCGGTCGATGCCGAAGCCCTGCGCCGCCTGCAGCTCGACGTCCAGGCACCGGCCGCGCATGGCCTGGCGCGCCACCTGGTCGCCGTGGCCGAAGGCCAGCCCTTGCCGCCGCCGGCCCAGGCCCTGCTGGAGCAGGTCCGCGCCTGGGACGGGCGCTACGACCGCGACTCGACCGGCGCCGCCGCCTTCGAGACCCTGCTGGCGCACCTGGTGCAGGCGTTCTACCCGGCCGACCGGCTGAAGCTGCTGACCGCGACCTGGATGGCGCGCAGCTATGTGCGCGAGGATCTGGCGACCGCCGCCGACGACCGCCTCAGGCCGGCCCTGCTGCACGCCCTGGACGCCGCCGCCGCAAGCCTCGACAGCGGCCCCCGCTGGGGCGACCTGCACCGCTACCGCGCCGCCCACCAGCTCGCCGCGGCACCATTGGTCGGGCGCCGCTATCGCTGGGCCGAGTTCGCCATCGACGGCGCCAACGAGACGGTCATGAAAACCGCCCATCCGCTGGAGCCGGGCCGCCACTACAGCGGCTACGGGGTGACCGCGCGCCACATCTCGGACCTGGCCGATCCCGACGCCAACCAGTTCGTGCTGGCCGGCGGCCAGGACGGATGGATCGGCAGCTCGACCGCGCTCGACCAGCTCGAGGCCTGGCGGCGCGGCGACTATATCGTCCTGCCGCTCACGCCCGAGGCGGCACGGGCCCGCTGCCGGTTCCGAACGGTGCTGGAGCCAAGCCCCCTGGAGCCGGGCCGGTGATCGATGCCACGCCGGCGCTGCGGCTCTACGCGGCTTGGCGGGCGCGGCAGATCCGGGAACCGGCGCCGCCGGGCCAGGCGGCCCTGCTGCGCCGGCTGGTGGCGCGGGCGGCGGCCACCCGCTTCGGCCGCGACCATGGCTTCGACCGGATCCGCAGCGTCGCCGATTTCCAGGCCCGGGTGCCGCTGCGGCGGTACGAGGCGTTCTGGCGCGACTACTGGCAGCCCGCTTTCCCGCGCCTGACCGACTGCAGCTGGCCGGGCCTGATCCCCTATTTCGCCGTCACCTCCGGGACCAGCGCCGGCAGCTCCAAGCACATCCCGGTCAGCCACGCCATGGTCGCGGCCAACCGCCGGGCCGCCCTGGACCTGCTGGCCTTTCATGCGCGCAACCGGCCGGCCAGCCGGATCCTGGGCGGCCGCAGCTTCATGCTCGGCGGCAGCACCGACCTGGTGACCCTGGCGCCAGGCGTGCAAGCCGGCGACCTCAGCGGCATCGCCGCCGCCGAAGTGCCGCGCTGGGCGCGCAATCGGCTCTTCCCGTCCCGCGACCTGGCGCTGATTGCCGACTGGGACGCCAAGATCGCCGCGATCGGGCCGCGCTCGCTGACGGCCGACATCCGCGCCATCGGCGGCACGCCCAGCTGGCTGCTGCTGTTCCTCGACCGGCTGGCCCAGGCGGCCGGCCGGTCGCAGCACCTGGCCGAGCTCTATCCGCGGCTGGAGCTGCTGGTCCATGGCGGCGTCGATTTCGCGCCGTATCGCCGCCGTTTCGAAGCCCTGCTGGAGGGCAGCCACGCCGAATTGCGCGAGGTCTATCCCGCGAGCGAGGGCTTCGTCGCCATTGCCGACCGCGGCCCCGGCGACGGTCTGCGCATCCTGGCCGACAACGGCCTGTTCTTCGAGTTCGTGCCGGTCGAGGACCTGGACGCCGCCCGGCCCACCCGGCACTGGCTGGCCGATGCCGGGACCGGGATCAACTATGCCCTGGTGCTGTCGAGCTGCGCCGGCCTGTGGGCCTATGTGCTGGGCGACACCGTGCGCCTGCTGTCCCGCGACCCGCCGCGCCTGGTCGTCACCGGCCGCGTCAGCTACATGCTGTCGGCCTTCGGCGAGCACCTGATCGCCGAGGAGATCGAGGCCGCCATGGCCGAGGCTGCCGAGGCCGCCGGCACGACGGTCGCGGACCACGCCGCCGGCGCGCTTTACCCGAGCGGCCCGGGCGAGCTGGGCCGCCATGTCTTCGTCGTGGAGTTCGCATCGGGCGCGGTCGACCCGGCCCGGTTCGCCGAGCGGCTCGACCAGGCCCTGGCCGCGCGCAACGACGACTACCGCGCCCATCGTGCCGGCCTGGCCGCGCCCGCAGTCCTGGCCATGCCCCCCGGCGGCTTCGCCCGGTGGATGCGCCGGCGCGGCAAGCTCGGCGGCCAGCACAAGGTGCCGCGGGTGATCACCGATCCGGCGCTGCTCGACGATCTCAGCCGCTTCGCCCAGGGCCACGGCGCGGCCGACGCATAACGGCTGCGCGCCTTGTCGCAGCCGGTCGTCGGGGCGCTGCAGTCCCCCCCACCTGCCAAAGGCGACGGTCCAATAACCAAGAATAAATCCGAGAGTCTCTCAAACTTCAGGTTTGAGAGACATTGGTGCTATCACACTTGGCACGGAGACTCGTCATCGTGAAGCGCACGACATCGCTGATCTCGATCGGATTCCTCACGGCCGCCATTTTGACCGCGTGCTCAGGTCCGTCATCAACCTATTATGGCGCCAGCGGCACGGCGGACGGTTTCGGCGGTACAAGCTGGGTGCAGCCGGCGCCGAGCTGCGCCGCCACGCTCACACCAAGTCAGTATTGCCGGCCGGCCGTAGGCTCGCATTGACCTGACCCGGTCACGCCCGCCGGGCCCATGGGCCCCGTGCCATGGCCTCGGACGGCAGCGCCGCGACCGCGAGGCGTTCCTCCGGGCACGGCGCCAGGGTCCCGGCGACCGCACCGATATCCTTGGCCGTCAGCCATGCCTCCGACAGGGCCGGGTCGAGGATCGCCGGGATGCGGCTGTGGATGGCGGCCAGCCGCTGGTTCGCCGCCGTGGTCACGATGGCGAAGCCGCCCTCCGGACCGGCACCGGGCCGGCATACCCCGGCCAGGACCAGGATCTTGGGCGCAGCGGCCGCCGTCACGGCGAAGCGCTCGAGGCCGCCGCCGGCGTGGCGCTCGAGGCCGCCGCCGGCGTGGCGCTCGACCTCGAACGCGTCGGCCAGCACCAGGCACGGCTCGAGCACACGCGGCGCCGCCCATAGCCGGGGCATGGCCAGCTCCTCGGCGCGGACCACCTTGCGCCCCGGGCGGTCGCGCCGGGTCGGCCCGGCGCCGTCATACATGCCCCAGCGCATCGGCGCGAGCCGGCGCTCGCCAGCGACCAGCCGGGCGACCGGCGCAGTCGCCGCATGCTCCGGCATATCGGCGGCCACTCGGCGCGCGCCGACCGCGGCGGCCAGATCCGGCGTCATCGGACTGCCTGTCAGGGCTCGACACATTCGACCATTCCCCTCCGAACCGGACCACAATACCGCATTCAGATCGGAATGCGATGTTGATCTTCAGATCAATCGCCCCGGACTCGGCCAGAGGCGGCCGGCGCGCGAGCGCGGTCAGCCGTCAAGGGCAGAGCCGGACGTCGATCTCGACCACCACCGGCTTGGACTTGCGCAGCAGCGGGTCGGTCGAGAGAATCTGGTCGGCTGACCCGTTCAAGCGCGCGAGTTCGTCTTCGCTGACGGCGCCGGGCGACGGCGCCACCTCGACGTTGAGCGCCTGCAGCCGGCCGCCATCGAAGTCGACATAGCCGCCGTCGGGCAACCCGTAGTCCGAGATCTTGACCGGCTTGCCGTTCAGCTCTTCGAGCCGCGCCAAGGGCATCCCGACGGTGAGGCCGTTTTCCAGGTGCCAGCGCGAGCCGGCGCCCGCGAGCACTGCCGTGCAGGCCCGCCCGCCATCGAAGATCAGGGTCAGCGCCTGGTCGGGCCGCGCACCGTACAGCACGCCGCCGGGAAACTGCTGGCCCTCGGCGCCGTCGATCTGCTGGTCGGCATAGTCGGCGCTGAACAGGCGGCGCAGATCCGTGGCCGTCAGCTCGGGCGTCACCGGCCCGGCGCGCTGCCCCGGCACCAGCAGCCAGTCATTGGCAGCAGCTGACTGCGGGGCCGGCGCGGCGCCTGCTTCGGCCACCGGCTCGACACGGACGGGCAGCTCGGCGTCGGCGCGCAACAGCGGCGTGATCTCGGTCCACGGGATCTCGACCGCGCGCGGCCGGCCCTGGCCGTCATCGTCCAGCAGCAGGGTCAGGCCTACCGGTCCGAAGACCCAGCGCCGCTCGTCGGTCGCAAGCTTGGCCAGCGCCTCCACCCCGGGCTCGGCGGCCCGCGGCGGCGCCCCCGTCTTCAGCATCGCGGCGGCGACCCGCGCCAGCGCCCGCGGCCATGGCTTGGCGGCGTCGAACAGTCGGTCGGCGGTCACCGCCTGACGCCGCGCCATCCACCAGGTGAAGCCGGCGCGGGTGACCAGAGGATGCGCCGCGCCATGCCGAAAGGCGAAGCGCGAGAACACCACGCTGATGACCTTGAGATCGGCATAGGCGATCCGCCAGTCGAGCCAGCCCTCGTCGATGCTGTCATCAGGCGTCCCGAACGCCGCCTTTGCCGCCTCGGCCACGGCCCGGTTCCAGGCCTCGCCGGCGGCCGTGGACGGCTGGTCGATGCGCGGATAGGCCAGGCGCCGGGTCAGCGCCGGCGGGTCTCCGGATGGCGCTGTCTTGGCCGCGAAGCTCTCGACCGCGGCGAACCGATAGGGCCCGCGCTCGGCGACCGCCGTCTCCAGCGCCTCGACCCGGCGTCGATCCTCGCCGGCGACGCAGACCGCCGCCTCGGGGCCGGACAGCGGGCAGACGCCGGCGACATAGTTGGCCCAGGCATGCTGGTTCTCGCCCATCAGCCCGCGCCCCGGATCCGACAGGCGATCCAGCACCCGGCGATAGGCGGCGGCCAGCTGATCCTCGGCCGCGGCCAAGTCGGGATTGTCGCAGATCAGCTTGTCGAGCGCCGCCACGGGATGCGCGCAATCGACCGCGGCCGCCGCCGGCGCCGCCAGCGCCGCCAGGAGCGCCCCGCAGGCGCCAGCCCATCGGCGGCCGACCATGCCGCCTCAAGCGAGCCCGGCCAGGGCCTGGCGGATCATTTGCCCGCCGCGGAACAGCACAAGCTCCCGCCAGGCATCGGTGTCGGGATAGAAGGCGCGCCGGATCTCGGCCTTGACTGCCCGCGTCGCGGGTGCCGACCACTCGACCGAGCCTTGCCGGTGCAGCCACTGGTCGCGGCGCAGGGCGGCATAGACCACGTCCTCCGGATAGGTGCCGTATTCCAGGGTCACGAAGGTCAGGCGGTCGCCGAGCAGCCGGTTCCAGCCGAACATTGTCAAGCCGTGCCGCGGGGTCGAGACCGACGGGCCGGCCGCCGGCTCGGTCACCGACTCGCCCCACCACGACCGGGCCCGGGCAGCCTGGACGCCGCTGGCGGGATGGTGGCAGAGCGGCTCGCCATAGCCGTGCTGACCAAGGCCGGTATGCAGGTCGATTCCGGCGACCAGCCGCCGTTCGGCCAGACGGAAGTCGGCGATGATTCGCTCCTGGGTGCGGCGCGCCCAGGTCGGGCCGGCGCCGCCGTAGAACAGGCCCTCGGGATGCCGGTACTGGCCCTGCCCGCGCCCGACCCGGACCGCTCGCGCCCCATGGTCGCGCCCATAGGCGGCGATCTTCTCCTCGGCGGCAGCGATGCCGGCGGGGCTCATGTCCGCGGGCACCCACGCGTCGAGCAGGGCGTCGTAGTGCGGATTCTCCGGCAGCGGCTGGGCGAAATCGACGAAGTTGCGGTTGAGGTCGACGCCCTCCTCGGTGACCCGGCGCAGCCAGGCGAAGCCGTGCGGATTGACGGCATGGAGCAGCAGCACCGCCGTGCCCGGCGGCAGCCGGCCGGGCCCGCCGGCGGTCAGCCAGTCGACCTGGATGCCCGAGCCGCAGAAACCTTCGACGCCGTGGGTGCCGGACAGCACCGCCAGCACGCCCGCGGCGTCGTCCGGCCCGATCCAGGCGGCGTCGGTGGCGAGATCCTCGCCCAGCGGCCCCGACACGGGGTTGCGGTACTCCGCCAGCCGGGCGCCGGCCGCGGCGGCGGCGGTGCGGAACCGCTGCCGGGCATCGATATAGTCAGTGGCGAAGCTGGCGCGCCCGCGCGCCGTCAGGTCGAGCGGATCCATCGGGGCCTCCATCCCGGCGCGCCGCCCGAGCCCGTCACGGGCCGGCGAAGAGCGCCACATAGCGCTGCTGCTCTTCGTTCCAGCGCACCACCGGCACCGGCTCGTAGAACGGCCTGAAGTCCTCCAGCACCAGATTGGCGCCGCGGGCCAGGCGATCGAACTTGTAGCGCGGGTCGACCGGCCCCAGCGACCCGTAGCGGCGCAGCACCGCCTTGCACTCGTCGACATAGCGCTGGCGATGGGTGACGCTGAGCTGGTCGCCCGTGCGCCGGAACAGCCCCAGCGGCACGTCGATCGAAAACAGCTCGGCATGGCGGAAAAAGCGTGACCACAGCTCGAAATCGCCGGCCAGGCGGCAACTGGGGTCGAACCCGCCGCCGGCGCGGTCCCACAGCGACCGCCGCCAGAAGGTGCTTTCCTGCTGGATGAAGCCGATGCCGTCGGTTTCGTCGGACAGGAGATACAGGCCGCGATAGAAGCCGGCGCGGGTATAGCCGGGCGACGGATAGGTCGCGGTCGGAATGCCGTCGGCGCTGGTCTCCAGCGGCAGATTGGTGGTGATCCACTCGACCAGCGGGCAGTCGCGGAAGATCCGGCCGACCAGCCCCAGCGCCCACGGCGCCAGTTGGTCGTCGGCATTGAGCCAGCCCATGATCGGCGCCGTCGTGTGCGCGAAGCCGGCCGTGACGGCGGCATACTGGCCGCCGTCGGGGGCGCTCTGCCAATGCGCCAGGCGATCGGCGTAGCGCCGGATGATGTCGACCGAGCCGTCGGTCGAGCCGCCGTCCATGATCACATAGTCGAGGTCGGGATAGCCCTGGCCGAGGATCGACTGGATGGTCGCCTCCAGATAAGGCGCCTTGTTGAACGATGGCGTGACCATCGCGATCGCGGGCAGCGGCTCCATGGGCGGCAGCTTGTCGGGCCGGCCGCCGCGGTCGTCAAGGGCCGGCAAGTTGGGCTGGGACATGATCCGGGACGGTATCGTTGTCGCCACAGACCCCGTCACAGCCCGGGAAGCATCATGGACGAGCAAACTCTTGCCGCTGTCACGCCGGGCATCCCGCCCGAAGTCCCGCCACCGCCGCTGCCGATCCCCAACGACCCCGATCTGCCGCCCTTGCCGATCCCGCCCGAGCTGCCGCCCGACGAGCCAATCACGCCCTCGACGCCGCCGACCTCTGCGCCGGCTCGGCCGGCGCCTCCTCGGCCATCCAGCGCAGCGCCAAGGTCACCAGGATCGGTTTGACGCCCAAGGCATCGGCGATCTCAGCCGACGACGGCGTATGGCGGCGCTGCGGCAGGGCGTCGAGATAGGCGCTGACGCGCTCGACGAGCTGCGCGGTCCCGAGAGGTCTCTTGGCCATGGCCGCCGCCTTTCTTCTGACCGTTCGAGTGTAGGCCCGGTTCGGCGAGCCCACCTACCTGCTGATACTGCATGGCAGGCCCGCGCCATGCTGGGAGGCCCCGCGGCGAAACCGCGCTCCTACGCCCGGGAGCGCGCCACCGACCGCAGGTCGTCGGCGAGCAAGCGCTCGATCAGCTCGGTAACGCCGGCGCCTTCGGCACCCTCGGTGACCCAGTCGGCCTCCGCCTTCAGCATCGGCAGGGCATTGGCCACGGCGACCCCGCACCCGCACTGCGCCAGCAGCGCGTGGTCGTTCTCGGCATCGCCCACCGCCACGACATGGCGCGGCGACAATTCGAGGTCGGCCAGCGCGGCGGCGAGGCCGGTGGCCTTGTTGACACCCGGCGGCAGCACCATGACCGAGCCCTTGTTGAAAATGATCTGGTGCTCCAGGCCGAACTCGCGGATCGCCTCCAGCACGTAGGTTTCGTGCGGCGTCGTGGTCGCGACGATGACCTCGCCCACCGACAAGGGCTCGATCTGGGCGGCGCGCAGCCGCTGGACGAAGGCGGCCGGCGGCGGATCGGCCAGACGCACGGTCTCGCCGGTCGCCGGCCGGTGCAGGACGGCGCCGTTCTCGGCGACGATGCGGTCGAACAGCTCGAAAAGGGGCATGACGCCGGCCAGGTCGCCGAGCTCGCGCCCGGTCACCAGCAGCGCCTTGCGCCCGGACGCCCGCAACCGCTCCAGCGCCGCGCGCGTCGCCGGTGCCAGCCGGCCATCGGTGGCGGCCGTGCCGTCATAGTCGGTGGCCAGCGCCAGAAAGGTCATCATCTTACCAGGGGAACGCCCCAGACTGCCGGATGGTGCCCGGCACGCGCGTTGCGCCGGCCAGCACCGACAGCAAGCCCGGTACCGGTCCGGCCACGTGCACTATGGCCTGGCGGCCGAGCCGCGAGCCGGCCAGGGCCGCCAGCAGCTGCGCCACCGCCATGGGGCGCCGGACGGCGTCGGCGATGGTGCACTGGATGTGCTCGGCCGGCCAGGCATCGAGCAGCCCCAAGGCGGCGATCCGGCCGCTGAGCAGCGCGATCGCCAGCCCGTCGCCGGTAAAGGACGGGATGACCGCCGCCTGGTCGCCGACGCACACCAGGCCGGGCGCCGGGGCATGGCGGCGAACATGGCCATAGGGCATCCCCGCCACCGCCAGCGGCCGCGCATGGACCGCCGGCGCCAGCAGCGCGTCGGCCAGGGCCGGCGCCGCAAGGGCGATCTCGGCGAGCAGCCCGGGCCATGACCGTCCCAGCGCCGCGAACCGCGTGGCCGATACCGTCAGGCACAGATTGACCCGGCCGTCCTCCACCGGCTGCAGCCCGGCATAGCCGCCGCGGAACGGCAGCAGCGCCACGGCGCCGGCGAGCGGCGGCCGGGCCGCATCCGCCAGATGGCTCTTGAAGGCGATCATCGGGGTGCGGCGGGGCCGCGGGAAGCCGGGCAAATCATGCTTCCCGGTGGCCAGGATCACGGCATCCGCCAGGATCGTCCGGCCATCGGCCAGCTCGGCGCGCCAGCCTTGGCCGGTCGACGCCAGGCGCCGGACCGCGACACCGCGCCTGATCTCGGCGCCGACCTCGGCCGCCCGGGCCAGCAGCGCCTGGTCCAGGCATCGCCGACTGAGCCCCCAGGCGGCAAAGGGCAACCGCGCCGCCGCGATCCGGCCGCCGCCGCCCAGCAGCACGCGGTCGAGGCGCGGGGCCGCAAACCGATCGGGCGCGATGCCCAACTCGGCCAGCAACTGGGCGGTGTCGGCGCTGACGAACTCGCCGCAGACCGAATCGTGAGCGCCGGCGGTGCGCTCGACCAGCGTCACGGCACGGCCGGCCGCGGCCAGGCGACAAGCGGCGGCGGCGCCGGCCGGGCCACCGCCGATCACCAGCACCGGCGTCATGCCGCGCCGCCGCTGACCGCGAACCGGAACGGCAGGTGCCAGCGGATACGGCCGGCGACGCCGGCCTCGGCCAGCCGCCGGCGCCACTCGGCGGCGGTCAGGGCCCGGGCCACCGACACAGGCGCATCGTGCCGGCACACCGGATGGCAGCCGAACACCCAACCGCCCAGCCGGGCGCCATGATAGGCGAGCCAGTGGCGATGGAGGTCGTTGACCAGCCAGCCGACGGTGGCGTGGCCGTCCATCCAGGCGAGAAACCCGACCAGCTCGGCATCGGTCAGGTGATGGGCGACGAGCGCGCTGATCACCAAGTCGAAGCGCTCGGCGCCAAGGTCGGTCAGGTCGGCGGTCCGCCACGCGATCGCAAGGTCCGGCGGCGTCGCGGCAGCGGCGACCCGGACCGCCCAGGGGTGGCGGTCGATGCCCACCAGCTCCAGGTCGGCGCCCTTGGCCCGGCCCCAGACCGCAATGCGCCGCAGCATGTCGCCCTGGCCGAACCCGACATCGAGCAAGCGGAGGCGCTGATGCCGCCCGCGGCCGACCACGCCGGCCAGCCAGCGCAGCGTCGGCCGATAGCCGAAGCTCAGGCGGTTGATGCGCGCGAGGTCGGTCAGCACCGCCCGGTACGCGTCGAAGGGCAGCGCCGGATCGTCCATGCGCTCGGCCGCCGGGCTGCGGCGCCGGCCGTCGAAGGGCGGCAGCGCCCCGGCGGTCATCGGCCCGCCACCCGGAACATCATGCCTTCGGCGCTCAGTCCCGGCCCGAACGCCATGGCGCAACCGATCTCGCCGGACTCAGCCTCGGCCAGCACGTCGCGCAGCACGAACATGACCGACGGCGACGACATGTTGCCGAACCGGCGCAACACGCTGCGCGAGGTCGCCAAGTCTGCTTCGGCCAGGCCCAGCCCCTCCGCCACCGCATCAAGCACCGTGCGCCCGCCGGGATGGATCGCCCAGCGCTGCACATCGGCTGCCGGCCGGCCGTCCAACAAGGCCTCGCCGCCGCGCGCCAGCCCCTGGCGAATGGCGCCCGGCACCGCGCCGCTCAGATGCATGTCGAAGCCCGAGCCGCCGATACGCCACGTGATGAGGTCGTCGCTGCCGTCCAGGACCAGGTTGCGGAACCCGGTCAGCTCCAGGCCGGACGGCTCGGCCGAGACCAGGCAGGCGGCGCAGCCGTCGGCGAAGATCAGGAAAGACAGCACGTCTTCCAGCGCCGCCGTCTCCTGCAGATGCAAGGTGCACAACTCCAGGTTCACCATCAGGACCCGCGCCCGCGGCTCGGCCCGCACCACGTGGCGGGCGAGCTTCAGCGCCGTGATCGCCGCCTGGCAGCCCATGAACCCGATCACGGTCCGCTCGACTGCGGCGGACAGGCCGAGATGGCGCGCGATCTCCAGGTCGAGGCCCGGCGCATAGAGGCCGGTGCAGGTGCTCACGAGCACATGGCTGATCGGCTCGGCCACCCGGTCGGGGGCCAAGGCATCGAGCGCCGCCGCCGCCAGGCGGGGCGCCTGCGCCTGGAACAGCCGCATGCGCCCGGCGGTATCGGGAAAGCGGCCGGGCCGGAACAGGCCCTCGGCGTCCAAGCGGTCCGGATCCGGCGCCGGCGTCACGACCGAATAGCGGTGGTCGATCTGGGCGCGCTCGGCCATGCGCCGGAACAGGCGCTCGGCGCGCGGATCGGCCAGCAGGCGGGGCGCGTAGTCCACGAACTTCCGGTGCACGTCATGAGGCGGCACGGCCGTGGCGATTCGGTTGATGAAGGCGGCGGTCATCCGGCCTCCTGTAGGTCGCCCCCCGGTGATTCGCGGCAACCGGCGTTGGGGTCACGCCCAGCCCATCGCTGGACCTACTCTTGATCGATCGATTTTCGAACCAACTCCCTCGCAGATTGCCGATTCCTAATCCATCCGACGGAGCAACTGCGCTTAAATTGCAACAGAAATGCCCGGTCTTTCATTTCGCGAACATTTGCGCCGGAACAGTCATTGCCGCGCGCCGGCGATCAGGCACTCTAGATGTGCGGACCGGCCGCCTGCGCCGGTCCGCGGGCGCGACCCGGGCAGGCTGACTTCCGATGGGGTGATCTCCGATGGTGCTGACGATGATGGTGGTGGCGGCCGGATTGACCTTCAATCCCGCCGAGCCTGCGGCGATGCGGCTCGACCCGGCGGTGGCCCCGGCGCCACAGGCGCTGGTGGAGACCGTAGCGTTCAAAAAGAAGCGGACGGTGAAAAAGGTGCATGCCAGCCGGCACCCGGTGCGTCCGACGGTCCGGCGTAGCTGATCCACTCCGCCGCAGGGCGGGCCCAGCCGCCCTGCGGCACTCCCGACGCGGTTGGCCGCGCCGGGCCGGCCGTGGCATGGTGAGGGCCCACAGCCGAAGGGCCGAGGCATGTCCGATCACGATCCCCTGGCCAGTCTGCGCTCGGCGCCGGCCTGGCAATCGGCTCACGACGACGTTCCCGAGGAGCCCGGCGAGCTGAGGCCCGGCGACCCGAGAGAGGAGCGGCCGACCGGGGTCACGCCCCGCTTCGACGGGGCCGATGGCGATGTCCCCAGCTTCGACCAGCTGAAGACGCGCTTCGAAGCCGTCATGGTCGCCGAGGCCGAGCGGCGCCAGCAGGCCGATGCCACGGCCGAGCGGCTGTCGCGGCATATCGATCAGATGATGGCCGCGATCGAGACCCAGCGCCGCCAATTGGCCGAGGAGCGCGCCCGGGCCGATGCCGCCGAGGCCCGCGCGGTCAGGGCCGAGACCGAAGGCCGCCAGCTCCGGCGGATGCTGAAGGGCGTGCTCGACTATCTCGACCGCGGCAGCCGCGACCGTCTGGCCGGGCTGGCCAATGCCACCGAGGAGCGGCTCGCCTCCACCACCCGGCCGCCCTTCCTCAGCAGCGCCGACCGGTAGCTGCAGAGGTAAGAGGGGCAAAAGTCCGGGCAGACCCGCCAAGCCCGGCCCTCGTCATCCCCGCGAAGGCGGGGATCCAGTTGGCTCAACGACAATATCAAGCGTGCCAACCGACAGTTTGCCGCAAACGCTGGATCCCCGCTTCCGCGGGGATGACGGCGGGGCAACCGCTAGCCGGAGCAGCGTTCCCCGGCCTCGACCGGCAGCGGCAGGCGGTTCTCGCGCGGCGCCAGCGGGCAGACCCAACGCGCCGAGTAGCTGCAGGACGGGTTGTAGGCGAAATTGAAATCCAGCCAGGTCTTGCCGTCCGCCCCGCCCAGGTCGGCGCCCTTGATAGTATCGAGCAGGTAGCGGCCGCCGCCATAGCTGGTCCGGCCCGAGGTCGCATCCAGGAACGGCAGGAAGGCGCCGCCGCCATAGCCGGCGATCCAGTAGACCGTCAGCTCGCCGCCGAAGCGCGCCGCGACGCCGCGCGTGCGGGCGAACGGGACCAGGTCGACGCTGCCGTCCGTTCCGGTATCGACGCGCAGCTGTGATCCCTCGATCCGGTCGAGCCCGACCAGCAGGCGCGCCGTCGGGTCGTAGTCGAAATAGCGCAAGCCCTGGAAGCGCTCGCGCGCCTCGGGGTCCAGGGCCGATTGCGAATGGCCCCGAAACAGCGTATCGCGCTCCTCGACCCATCGCTGCCAAGCAGCTTGCGGGCTGTCCGCGGCGGCGACATCGCGATAGAGCGCGGCGACCCGCCGGCGGTAGTCCCACAGCTCGTCATACATTGCGGATCCTCTCCCGATGCCAGTGCCCTACCGACCGGACCCGCGCCACCCGGACCTCGGCGACGGTTTCGCCGATCCCGTGGCGCCGGCGCGCTTTCCCCGGCACGTCCTGCGCTTCCGCAACGACCGCTGGGCCGCGCGGGTCGGCCTGGCCGATCTCGACGACGCCCAATGGATCGGCCATTTCGGCCGCTTCGAGCCGCTGCCCGGCAATCTGCCCGAGCCGCTGGCGCTCCGCTATCACGGCCACCAGTTCCGGGTCTACAACCCCGACATCGGCGACGGCCGCGGCTTCCTGTTCGCCCAGCTCCGGGACGACCGCGACCGGCTGCTCGACCTCGGCACCAAGGGCAGCGGACAGACCCCCTACTCGCGCTCCGGCGATGGCCGGCTGACGCTCAAGGGCGGCGTGCGCGAACTGCTCGCAACCGCCCTGCTCGAGGCGCTGGGCGTCTACACCTCCAAGAGCTTCAGCCTGATCGAGACCGGCGAGCAGCTCGAGCGCGGCGACGAGCCGTCGCCCACGCGCGCGTCGGTGCTGGTGCGGCTCAGCCATTCCCACATCCGCTTCGGCAGCTTCCAGCGGCTGCTGTACGAGGGCGACACGGCGCGCATCGAGCGGCTGGTCGCCCATTGCTGCCGCCACTACCTGCCGGGCGCCACCGACGCCGCAAGCCTGCTCGACGCCGTGGTCGCGAACACGGCGCGGCTGACCGCCACCTGGATGGCGGCCGGCTTCGTCCATGGCGTGCTCAACACCGACAACATGACCGTGACCGGGGAAAGCTTCGACTACGGCCCCTGGCGCTTCCTGCCCACATACCAGCCCGGCTTCACCGCCGCCTATTTCGACCATGGCGGTCTATACGCCTATGGCCGCCAGCCGGTTACGGCGCGGTGGAACCTGGCGCGGCTGGCGGAATGCCTGCTCGACCTGGCCCCGGAAGCCGATCTGGTGGCGGCGCTGGAGCGCTTCCCGACGCGGTTCGAGGCGGCCCTGGCGCAGCGGACCCGTGAGCGGCTGGGCATCGAGTCCGAGGGTCCGGAGGCCGACCTGATGCTGGCCACGGCGGTCTATCGCTTCCTCAGCGACAGCCAGGCCGGCTTCGAACGGTTCTTCTTCGATTGGCATGGCGGACCGGCGGCGGCCGAGCGGGCCGCGCGCAGCCCGCAGGCCGACCGCTACGGGCCGGCGTTCGAGCCGCTGCGGGCGCTGCTCCTGGCGGCGCGGCCGATGGCGTTCGACGCGGCGCATTTCGACGGGCCGGGGCCCGAAACCCTGCTGATCGATGAGGTCGAGGCGCTGTGGGCCGCCATCGCCGAACACGACGATTGGCAGCCGCTCTACGACAAGCTCGCCCGCATCGAGCGCCAGCGCCAGGCGCTGGCGCTCGATCCCCTCATGCCTGCGCTGCCGCTGCCCCCCGCCGGCTGACCGACAGCACCGACACGATCGCCACCGCGTAGAGCACGGCGAACCCGGCGAAGATCGCGTGGTTGGCATGGTTGTCCATGAGCATCCCGAACAGCAGCGGCGCCACGGTCGAGCCGGCATCGAGGCCGGAATACACGAAGCCGAACACCTTGCCGGTGGCACCCGGCGGCGTCGCCGCCTTGATCAGGATGTCCCGGGACGGCGCGGTCATGCCTTGGCACAGCCCGGCCAGGGCGATCGCCGCCGTGGCCGTGCCGAAGGCCAGGGCGCCGGTCGCCACCACCATCATCAGCGCCGCGCAGGACGCCAGCCCGATCACCGCCACCAGGGCATGGCGGCTGGTGCGGTCGGCGATCAGCCCTCCCAGCAGGATGCCGGTCGCCGATCCGACCAGATAAGCCGTCAACACCGAGGTCGCGGCCTCCAGGGTCACGCCGTAGAAGTCGACCAGCGACGTCGTCGAGAAGGTCTGGAACCCGGTGCCGGCCGCCGCGGTCAGCAGGAAATAGCTGAACGCCATCAGGATCGCCGGCGCGGTCACCAACTGGGCATAGGTCATGGGCCGGCCGCCGCTGCGCGCGCGGCCCGTGCCCTCGGCCGACAGCTCGTGGCTGAACTTGACCAGCAGCAGGACGACCAGCCAGCCAAGCAGCCCGGCGGCAATGAGCGGCACCCGCCACCCCAATCCGGCGAACGCTGCGACGAGCTTGGGCGCCACGGCATATCCGGCGGTGCCCGCAAAGGCGTGGACACTGTAGGCGCGGCCGAGCCGCTCCTTGCTGACCCGATGCGACAGCAGGGAAAAGTCCGCGGGATGGAAGACGCTGTTGGCAATTCCGGCCAGCACCATCAGCGGATAGAACATCCAGAAGGTCGGCACCAAGCCGGCCAGGCCGATGCAGGTCGCCATCCCCGCGATGCCGGCCAGCAGCATCGGCCGGGGTCCGACCCGATCGACCAGGATGCCGGCGAAGGCCTGGCAGATGCCGGACGTCAGGTAGAAGCAGGTGACCAGCGAGCCCAGGGTCACGTAGTTGACGTCGAACGCCTCGTGCAGCGGCTTAAACAGCGGCGCCAGGCTGAGCTGGAAGAAGTGGCTGGAGAAGTGCGCCGAGCCGACCAGCCCGATGACCAGCGAGTCGCGCTTGAGCTGGGCGCGACTGTCGGCGATATCGGTCATGTGATGGCCTCCCCGGTGCACTTGACCGAAGCTAGGAACGACCGACGCGGTCGACAACCCGTGCCGGCCGCATCGGCCCCTGCGCGGCGGCGCCCATGATCTTCGTGTTCCCCGACGACCCGGTCTGGAACGACGCCGAGGACGCCGTCGAGTTCGCGGTCGAGGTCGGCGAGTATCAGGGCCGGGTGTTCGTACCCCGCCGCGTCATCCAGGGCCTGGTCGGCTTCCGGCCCGATGCCGACGCCTGCGTCGCCGCGGTGTTCCAGGCGCGCGAACGGTTCGAGCACGCCGTCGAGCTCCGCATCCTGGCCCGCGCCCTCGACCCCGATGCCAACATCCGGCTGACCGGCCGCGACCTGCGATACTGACGCCCGAGCGTCAGGCCGCCACCCGGTCGGCCAACCGGGCCATGAACTGCACGCAAGCCTCGACCTGGTCCAAGGCGATCGATTCGTCCGGCCGGTGCGCGTCCTCGATCGAGCCCGGGCCGCAGATCACGGTCGGGATCCCCAGCTCCTGGAAGAACCCGGCTTCGGTGCCATAGGACACGGCGGCCGTGGCATTGGTGCCGGCCAGCGCCTTGGCCAGGGTCTCGGCCGGGGAGCCCGGCTGCGGCTTCAGCCCCTTGATGCGGGCCAGCTGGCGGATGCGGATGCCGCACTGGGGGCAGACCTTGCGCATCGCCGGCTCCAGGCCTTCGGCGAAGCGGCGGTAGCGCGCCAGCACGTCCAGGTCGTCGGTACCGGGCAGCACGCGCATTTCCCAGGCCAGCCGGCACTCGGCGGCGATGATGTTGTTCGCGGTGCCGCCTTCGATGCGGTTCACCGACAGCGTCGAATAGGGCGGATCGAAGCGCGGGTTCTGCGGCCCCCGGCGCATCGCCTCGCCTTCGCGGTTCAGCCAGTGCACCAACTCGCCCGCCACCATGACGGCGTTGACACCCCGATCGGGCATCGAGGAGTGGCCGGCCAGGCCCTGGATCTCGGTCTCGACCACCAGCCCGCCCTTGTGGGCGTCGATCACCTGCATCATCGTCGGCTCGCCGACGATGACCACGCTTGGCTTGGGCCCGTGCTCGGCATAGTGGCGGACGATGCCGTCGACCCCCAGGCAACCGACCTCCTCGTCATAGGACAAGGCGAAATGGATCGGCCGCGTCGGCCGGCGCGCCAGGAACTCCGGCACCATGGCCAGGCCGATGGCCGAGAAGCTCTTCATGTCGGCAGTGCCGCGGCCGACCAGGGCGCCGTCGCGCTCGACCACCTGGAACGGATCGGTGGTCCAGGGCTGGCCGTCGACCGGCACCACGTCGGTATGGCCGGACAGCACGATGCCGCCGTCCTGGTCGGGATCGCCGATGGTGGCCAGCAGGTTGGCCTTGGTGCCGGTCTCGTCGCGGACCAGGGTCGAGCGGATGCCGTAGCCGTCCAGATAGTCGGCGACCCAGTCGATCAGCGCCAGGTTCGAGTTGCGGCTGGTGGTGTCGAAGGCGACCAGCCGGTCGATCATCTCGCGGGGGCTGAGGCGGGCGGTCATGCCTGGTCTCCCTGGGGCAGATAGGTCGCGAACTCGCGCTCCACGGCCTTGGCGTCGAGCGCCAGCCCCATGGCCACGCCGGACGCCATGGCGCCGGGATAGACGTCCTCGACGCCCGACGCCAGAGCGTCGACGATCGCCGCGGCAACAGTATCAGGGGCGATCTTCGGTCCCGTGAAGTCGCGGCTCATGTCGGTGTCGACCGCGCCAGGCAGCACCGCGATCACGCGCGTGCCCTGGGCACTGAGCTCGGCGCGCAACGCTTGGGTCAGCGACAGCGCCGCCGCCTTGGAGGCACACAGCGAGCCCATCATCGGCAGGTTCATGGCGGCCAGGATCGACAGCACGTTGACGATGGCGCCGCCGCCGCGCCGCTTGAGCACCGGGGCGAAGGCGCGGGTCATGGCCAGCGGGCCGAAATAGTTGGTCTCCATCTCGACCCGGGCGTGGCCGGCGTCGGCGATGCCGATCAGCGGCCGGTTGAAGTTGACGCCGGCATTGTTGATCAGGATGTCGAGGTCGGGCACGGCGCCCGCGGCGGCTTCGACCTGGGCCGCGTCGGTGATGTCGAGGCGCAGCGGCCGCAGCCGGTCCGGCGCCGCCGCGACCAGGTCGGCGACCCCGGCGGGGTCGCGGGCGGCGCAATGG
>CAZEFK010000101.1:0-3470 GCA_964511405.1 uncultured Comamonadaceae bacterium
GCTTCAGGCGCATGCGCGCCGGCAGGCCGCCGACATTGTGGTGCGACTTGATCGTGACGCTGGGCCCGCCGGTGAAGCTCACGCTTTCGATGACATCGGGATACAGCGTGCCCTGGGCCAGGAAATCGGCGCCGCCGATCTTCTTCGCCTCTTCCTCGAACAGGTCGATGAAGGTGGCGCCGATCGCCTTGCGCTTGGCCTCGGGATCGGTCACGCCGTCCAGCACCCGCAGGAAGTCGGCCGTGCCGTCGCGGTGCACCAGCGGGATATTGTAGTTGCCGCGGAACAGCTCGACCACTTCGGTCGCCTCGCCGTGGCGCAACAGGCCGGTGTCGATGAAGACGCAGGTCAGCTGCTCGCCGATCGCCTCGTGGATCAGCACTGCCGCCACGGCACTGTCGACGCCGCCTGACAGGCCGCAGATCACCCGGCCCTGCCCCACCTGGCCGCGGATGCGCTGGATCGCCTGGCTGCGGAAGGTCGCCATGGTCCAGTCGCCGCCGCAGCCGGCGACCGTGCGCACGAAGCGGGCCAGCAGACGCGCGCCGCTGGGCGTGTGCACGACCTCGGGGTGGAACTGTACGCCGTAGAAGCGCCTGGCCTCGTCGGCGATGGCGGCGAAGGGCGCGTTCGCGCTGACCGCCACGGTGCGGAAGCCGGGCGGCAGGCGCGTGACCCGGTCGCCGTGGCTCATCCACACCAGCTCGCGCGCGCCTGTTTCGAACAGGCCGTCGAACAGGGCGCAACGCTCGGTGACCTCGATCTCGGCGCGCCCGAACTCGCGATGATGCCCGCCCTCGACCTCGCCGCCCAGCTGGGCGCACATGGTCTGCTCGCCATAGCAGATGCCGAGGACCGGCACGCCCAGCTCGAACGCCGCCATGGGGGCCCGGGGCGTGCCCATGTTGGTCACCGACGACGGCCCGCCCGACAGGATGACGGCTTTCGGCTGGAAGGCGCGCAGCTCGGCATCGGGGATCGAGAACGGCCGGATTTCCGCATAAACGCCCGCTTCGCGCACGCGGCGCGCGATCAACTGGGTCACCTGGCTGCCGAAATCGAGGATCAGGATGCGGTCCAAGCGGGTCTCCGAGGGTTGGGGGAAGCGTCACACATGAGCGCGGTCGGCGGCGGCGTCGATCAGGCGGTGGATGTCACGCCAGCCATAGGCGATCTCGGGAATCCGGGCGCCCGAGATCATCTCGTCGCGGCGGCCCACGGCCTCGCCGGCCAGGCTTTCGTAGAAGCGGCGCGCGGCGGCGTTGGCGGCCAGCGTCCACAGCGCCACATCGCCATGGCCGAACAGCGCCAAGCGCGTGGCGACCGCGCCCATCAGGCGGCCGCCCAAGCCCTGGCCGCGCCGCGCCTTGGCCACATAGAGGGTATAGATCTCGGCGCTGAAGCTGCGGCCGCGATCGCGCAGCCGGCCGGCCGAAACGAAGCCGGCCAGGCCGTCGTCGTCGACCGCCACCAGCACCTGCCGGCCCGGCGCGCCGTCGTCGGCCAGCAGGTGCCGCCAGGTCTCGCTCCAGCGCTGCTCCAGCGGGCCGTCCAAGGCGGCGTCGGGCAGCATGCCGCGATAGCTGTCGCGCCAGCTCGCCGCGTGGAGCCGGGCGATCGGCCCGGCGTCCGCGCTGCGGCCGGCGCGGATCAGCGTCACGGGACCCGCTCCAGGACGGCGGCGAAGAAGCCGTCGGTGCCGTCCCGGCCAGGGCTCAGCCGCAAATAGGGCGCGTCGCCGACCGGGCACCGTCCGGTCAGCAGGCCCGGCCACAGCCCGGCCGGCGGACGCACGCGAAAGCCCAGGGTGCGGCCGAGGAAATCCTCGATCCGATCCTCGTTCTCGGCCGCCAGCAGCGAGCAGGTGCCGTAGACCAGCCGCCCGCCCGGCTTCACCAGGCGCGCCGCACGATCCAGGATCTCGGCCTGCACGGTGCCCAGCTCCGCCAGGTCGTCGGCGCCGATGCGCCACTTCATGTCGGGGTTGCGGCGCCAGGTGCCGGTGCCGCTGCACGGGGCGTCGACCAGCACCCGGTCGAAGCGGCCGTCCTGGCGGCGCAGCCAGCGCAGGCCGTCGGCATCGAGCGCACGGCGCTCGACATTGTGGACGCCGGCGCGGCGCAGACGGGTCACCGCACGCTCCAGCCGCTTGCCGTGGACATCGCAGGCGACCAGCCGGCCTTTGTTGGCCATGGCGCCGGCCAGCGCCAGGGTCTTGCCGCCGGCACCGGCGCAATAGTCCAGCACCGCCTGGCCGGGCCGGGCGTCGACCAGCAGCGCCAGCACCTGGCTGCCCTCGTCCTGGATCTCGACCCAGCCGTCCTGGAAGGGCTGGCTGGCCGACAGCGGCGGCCGGCCCGACACCCGCAGCCCCAGGGGCGACAGCGGCGTCGGCTCGGCCTGGATCCCGGCCTTGGCCAGCGCCGCCTGCGCCGCATCCCGCGTGGCGCACAGCGGGTTGACCCGCAGGTCCAGGGGGGCTGCGGCGTTGAGGGCGCGCAGCTCGGCCTCGTCGCCGAAGCGCGTCGCCAGGTCGTCGGCCAGCCACGGCGGCAGCTCCAACCGCACCCACGCCGGCTGCTCGGGATGCTCCAGGGGCTGGCGCTCCAGCCGCTCGGCCAACGTCCGCTCGGCACGGCTGAACGGCGCCGGGCGGTACTGGCCGCCGTCGAACCAGCCGGCGACGCGCTCGGCCGGGTCGCCGGTCAGCAGGCGCTCGGCGATGACGCGGTGGCGCGCCGGCGGCGGCGGCGCCGTCTCGGGGCGCTCCAGCGTGCGGTTGATCCACCAGTCCAGGCGGGCGCGCCGGCGCAGGGTGGCGAAGGTCGCCTCGGCGATCGCCGAGCGGTCCTTGGAGCCGATATAGCGGCGCTGCCGGAAATAGGCCGAGGTCGCCGCATCGGCGGCACCGCCGAGCGCGATGTCGTCCAGGATCTCGATCTGTGCCTGGAGCCTGGCTCCGGGGGTCATGGCCGTTCCTCGCGAAGAGCGCCGGCGGCGGCTCCTCAGTCCTTCCGGTAGTTCGGCGGCTCGCGGGTGATCGCGACGTCGTGGACGTGGCTTTCCCGCAGGCCGGCATTGGTGATGCGCACGAAGGCGCAGTTGGTCTGCATCTCGGCGACGGTGGCGCAGCCGGTGTAGCCCATGGCGGCGCGCAGGCCGCCGACCAGCTGATGCAGCACGTTGGCGGCCGGCCCCTTGTAGGGCACCCGGCCCTCGATGCCCTCGGGCACCAGCTTCAGCGTGTCGTTGACCTCGGCCTGGAAATAGCGGTCGGCCGAGCCCCGCGCCATGGCCCCGATCGAGCCCATGCCACGATAGGACTTGTAGGAGCGGCCCTGGTACAGGAACACCTCGCCCGGCGACTCGTCGGTGCCGGCCAGCAGCGAGCCGATCATGATGCAGTCGGCGCCGGCGGCGATGGCCTTGGCAAGGTCGCCCGAGAACTTGATGCCGCCGTCGGAGATCAC
>CAZEFK010000101.1:3480-25678 GCA_964511405.1 uncultured Comamonadaceae bacterium
TGTCCTGGCGGCGGCAGACCTCGACGCAGTCGGCCACGGCGGTCAGCTGCGGCACGCCCACGCCGGCCACGATCCGCGTCGTGCAGATCGATCCCGGCCCGATGCCGACCTTGACCGCGTCGGCCCCGGCGTCGATCACCGCCTTGGCGGCGTCGGCGGTGGCGACGTTGCCGGCGACGATCTGGGTGTAGTTGTTCAGGCGCCGGATCCGCTCCACGGTTTCCAGCACGCGTTTGGAATGGCCGTGGGCGGTGTCGACGACCATGACGTCGACCTCGCTGTCGAACAGCGCCTCGGCGCGCGCCACGCCCTCGTCGCCGGTGCCGGTGGCTGCCGCCACCCGCAGGCGACCCTTGTCGTCCTTGGTCGCGTTCGGGAAGCGCTGGGCCTTCTCGATGTCCTTGACCGTGATCAGGCCGATGCAGCGGTAGGCGTCGTCGACCACCAGCAGCTTCTCGATGCGGTGCTGGTGCAGCAGGCGCTTGGCTTCCTGGGTGGTGACGGTCTCGCGCACCGTGACCAGCCGCTCCTTGGTCATCAGCTCCGCGACCGGCTGGTTCGGGTCCGAAGCGAAGCGGACGTCGCGGTTGGTCAGGATGCCGACCAGCCGGCGCGTCCCCTGCTCCACCACCGGAATGCCCGAGATGTGGTGGTCGGCCATCAGCTGCAGGGCGTCGGCCAGGGTCGCCTCGGGGGCGATGGTCACCGGGTCGACCACCATGCCGCTCTCGAACTTCTTGACCTTGCGCACCTCGGCGGCCTGGCGCTCGACCGGCATGTTGCGATGGATGGTGCCGAGGCCCCCGGCCTGCGCCATGGCGATCGCCAGCGCGCTTTCCGTCACCGTGTCCATGGCTGCCGAAATCAGCGGGATGCCCAGGCGAATCTCGCGGGTCAGGCGGGTGCTGGTGTCGGTGCCGAGCGGCAGGATCGCCGAGGCGGCCGGCACCAGCAGCACGTCGTCGAACGTCAGGGCTTCGCGGATTTGCATGGCGGCTCCTTAGGCGGCTCCCGTCTGCGGTGGCGCATCTTACATGGGATCGCCCGCGCGCCAAGTTCTGCGGCCTGATGCCTCCTATGCGCCCTCGTTCTGCGCTGCAGCATCGTCGCTGGCCCCGCGGAAGCCCTGGGCGACGACATACATTTCGGCCGACTCGGCGCGGCTGGCCTGGGGCTTGGCGTGGCGCACGGTGGCGAAGCCGCGCTTGAGCCGGGCCAGCAGGGCGCCTTCGGTGCCGCCCTGGAACACCTTGGCCACGAAGCCGCCGCCCGGGGCCAGCACGGTCTCGGCGAAATCAAGCGCCGCCTCGCACAGGCCGACCACGCGCAGATGGTCGGTGCGGGCGTGGCCGGTGGTCGGCGCCGCCATGTCGCTGAGCACCAGGTCGGCCGGCCCGCCCAGGAGCGCCTTCAGCCGCTCCGGCGCGGCCGGGTCCAGGAAATCCTGGATCACGAAGGTGGCACCCGGCAGCGGCGTGATGTCCAGCAGGTCGCAGCCGACCACTTGGCCGCTACCCGTCACCCGCTCGACGGCGAATTGCGTCCAGCCGCCGGGCGCCGCACCCAGGTCGATGACCCGCTGGCCCGGCCGCAGCAGGTGGAAGCGCTCGTCGATCTGCATCAGCTTGAAGGCGGCGCGGCTCCGCAGGCCGCGCCGCTTGGCCTCGGCCACATAGGGGTCGTTGAGCTGGCGGGTCAGCCAGCGCTTGGAGGATTCCGAGCGGTTGCCGGCCAGCACCCGCACGGCCTTCATGCGCCCGGTCGGCGCCGAGCTGCCGCTTCCGCGCTTGCTCATGCCTGTCCCATCGCCCGTCGTCGCGGCGCCGGCACGCCCATCAACCCCAGCAAAATGCCCTCGCGCACACCGCGATCGGCGATGCGCAGCTCGGGCGTCGGCCATTGCGCCAGGATCGCGTCCAGGATCGCGCAACCGGCGACCACCAGGTCGGACCGGGCGCGGCCGATGCAGGGATGCCGGATCCGCTCGGCCGGCGCCATCGCGACGATCCGGGCCGACGCCTCGGCAATCGCGGTGCGGTCCAGCAGGATGCCATCGACGTGGCGGCGATCATAGCGCGCCAGGTTGAGATGCACGCCGGCCAGGGTCGTCACCGTGCCGCTCGAGCCCAGCATCTGCACGCCGCCGGCGCCGACCTGCCGGGCGATACCGTGCTCACGGTCGAAGCGCAGCAGGGCTGCCGCGACCTCGGCGCGCATGGCCCGGTAGCCCTCGGGCGTGACCGCGGCCGGACCGTAGCGATCGGCCAGACTGACGACGCCATCGGGCACCGATAGCACCGCCTGCACCAGCGCCGGACTGCCGTCGGCCGGCACCTCCAGCCACATGACCTCGGTCGAGCCGCCGCCGATGTCGAACATCAGGGCGCGCTCGACAGCCGGGTCGAGCAGCGCGGCGCAGCCCGCCAGCGCCAGCATCGCCTCGTCGGCGGGCGAGATCACCTCGACGGCGAGGCCGGTCTCGTGGCGCACACGATCCAGGAACAGCGCGCCGTTGGCGGCGCGGCGGCAGGCTTCGGTCGCCACGATCCGGGTCGCCTGCGGGCGATGCTGGCGCAGCTTGGCGGCGCAGATGCGCAGGGCCTGGATCGTGCGCTGCATGGCGCCGGGCGCGAGCCGGCCGCTCAGCACCAGCCCCTCGCCCAGGCGCACGATACGGCTGAACGCATCAAGCACCTCGAACTCGCCGGCGCCGGCCCGGGCGATCAACAGTCGGCAGTTGTTGGTCCCAAGATCCAGGGCCGCGAACACCGGCAGGCTGGACCGGAGCCGATGGGGGAGCGACCGCGTCGAAGGGGAACTTGCCGCGGAGAGCTCGTCGTCGCGCATGGCGCAATCTATCGCCGATCGCAAGCGGTTGCGACCCCCGGGATGGGGCCGTGCGACACCGCGCGCGAGCGCCGGCCCCGGTCGCGCCGGGTTGGCAATTGACAGGCCCGAGCGCGGTTTGATAGACGGGCGTCACGCTGACGGCGGCACGCGGCAAGGCGGGCCGGCCCGGGTGGAGGGGGATCGTTCAGCGGTAGGACTACGGATTCTGACTCCGTCAACCCAGGTTCGAATCCTGGTCCCCCTACCAACCCTCCCAGGCCCGTCCCTCTTCGAGGGCTCTCACGATGGTCGATCTGGAGCTGCTCGATCGGTATCGCGCCATCTTCGGCGACACCTTCACTGTCGAGCGCTGGACCGCGCGCCCGGGCGACACGGTCAACGCCATGATGCGGGCAGCGCTGGCGGGCGGCCCGCCGGTGACCGACGAGCGGATCGCCGCCGACCTGGCGGCGCGCTTCGGCGAACCGGGGCCGCCGGAGTAACCGGCGGAGCCCCGGCGCGCCCCCTATCCGCCCGCCGCCTGCGCCTTGGCCCAGCTGTCGCGCAGGCCGACCGTGCGGTTGAACACCAGCCGGCCGGGGCGGCTGTCGGGGTCCAGGCAGAAATAGCCCTGGCGCTCGAACTGGACGGCCTGGTCCGAGGTGGCCTCGGCCAGCGCGGGCTCGACCAGGGCGTCGGCCAACACGTCCAGCGAGTTCGCATTGAGGTCGGCGAAGACGTCGCCGTCGGCCCCCGGGTCGGGCCTCGTGAACAGCGGATTGTAGAGACGAACCTCGGCCGGTAGCGCCTGCTGGGTCGCGACCCAGTGCAGGGTCGCCTGGACCTTGCGGCCGTCCGGCGCGTTGCCGCCGCGGGTCGCGGGATCATAGGTGCAGCGCAGCTCGACCACCTCGCCCGCCGCGTCCTTCACCACCTCGCGGCAGGTCACGAAATAGGCATAGCGCAGCCGGACCTCGCGGCCCGGCGCCAGGCGGAAGAACTTCTTGGGCGGGTCCTCCATGAAGTCGTCGCGCTCGACATAGATTTCCCGGCCGAACGTGATCCGCCGGCTGCCCGCCGACGGATCCTCGGGATTGTTGACGGCATCGAGCTCTTCGGCCTGGTTGTGCGGATAGTTCTCGATGACCAGGCGCAGCGGGCGCAGCACCGCCATCCGCCGCAGCGCGGTGCGGTTCAGCACGTCGCGCACCGCATGGTCGAACTGGGCCGGCTCGACGACACTGTTGGCGCGGGCAACGCCCAGCCGGCGCACGAAATCGCGAACCGCGGCCGGCGGCACGCCGCGCCGGCGCAGCCCGGCCAGGGTCGGCATCCGCGGATCGTCCCAGCCGGCGACATGGCCGCGGCGCACCAGCTCGGTCAGCACCCGTTTCGACAGCACCGTATAGGCGATGCTCAGCCGCGCGAACTCGTACTGGCGCGGCCGGGACGGCACCGGCAGGTGGTCGAGCAGCCAGTCATAGAGCGGTCGGTGGTCTTCGAACTCCAGCGTGCACAGCGAATGGGTGATCGATTCGATGGCGTCCGACTGGCCGTGGGCGAAATCGTAGGTCGGGTAGATGCACCACGCCGTGCCGGTCCTGGGATGGGCGGCGTGCAGGATCCGGTAGAGCACGGGATCACGCAGGTTCATGTTGCCCGAACCCATGTCGATCTTGGCGCGCAGGACCCGGGCGCCGTTCGGGAACTCGCCGGCGCGCATGCGCCGGAACAGGTCCAGATTTTCCTCGACCGATCGGTTGCGGTAGGGACTGTCGCGTCCGGGCTCGGTCAGCGTGCCGCGCTGGGCGCGCATCTCTTCGACCGGCAGGTCGTCGACATAGGCGTGGCCGGTACGGATCAGGTGCTCGGCCCAGTCATAGAGCTGCTGGAAGTAGTCCGACGCGTGATGGAGATGGCTGCCCCAATCGAAGCCCAGCCAGCGCAGGTCGCGCTGGATGGCGTCGATGAACGCCTGCTCCTCCTTGACCGGATTGGTGTCGTCGAAGCGCAGGTGGCAGCGGCCGCCGAACTCCTGGGCGATGCCGAAGTTCAGGCAGATCGACTTGGCGTGGCCGATATGCAGGAAGCCATTGGGTTCCGGCGGGAAGCGCGTCACCGGCTGGGCGTGGCGGTTGGCCTCGAGGTCGGCCTGAATGATGTCGCGCAGGAAATCGCGCCCCGCCGCCGTCTCGGTCTCGTCGTTCGCCATGCTGCCGGCCTGCTCCGTCGTTGCGTTTGTCCGCTGGTGCGCCGCCCGGCCCTGCCCGCGCCGGACAGGTGCCGGCCAGCGGCGCCGGACATCTATGTGTCAGATTACCGCGCTGCGGCAAGCGCACCCGATAGCGGCCGGCGGCCGATAAAAATCCGCGGCTTGTTAGGATTTCATTAACCAGGCTATTATACGCATAACTGGTCCAAAAGCGGCAATCTCGAGGTCAAAATGTCCAGCATCAATACGAACAACAGCGCCATCATCGCGCTGCAGAACCTGACCACCACCCAGAACGCTCTGGCGCTCAGCCAGAAGCGGGTCAGCACCGGCTACACGGTGTCGAACGCCTTCGACAATGGCGCGGTGTTCGCGATCGCCCAGAGCATCCGGGTCGACATCTCGGGCCTGGCCGGCATCAACCAGCAGCTCCAGTTCGCCTCGGGCCTGCTGTCGGTGACCAACGCGGCGCTGACCAACGTCTCGAACAACCTGACCTCGATCAAGAACCTGCTGGTCCAGCTGGGCGACGGCGCGCTCTCGACCGACGCCATCAATCAGCTGTCGTCGTCCTTCGCGGCCCTGGTCACCCAGTCGATCAACTTCATCAACGGCGCGGTCTACCAGTCCAAGAGCCTGATCGCCTCCGGCGCCTCGTCGATCAACGTGCTGCAGGACGCCCAGGGCAATATCGTAACCCTGTCCAGCGCCTCGCCGCTCAGCGCGCTGTCGGCGCTCAACAACCTGGTCGGCGGCATCACCAGCGGCAACGCCGCCTCGTCGGCCGCCGCGGCGCTGGCCTCGACCGGCGCCTTCGCGTCGGCGCTCAGCCAGATCGGCACCGCCCTGAACGCGTTCGCGATCGTCAACAACAACGTGTCGGCGCAGATCTCGTTCAACCAGGCGATCGCGGACAGCTTTACCTCGGGCCTGGGCGCCCTGGTCGACGCCAACCTCAGCCGCGAAGCCGCCACCCTGCAGTCCCTGCAGATCAAGCAGCAGCTGGGATCCCAGGCGCTCTCCATCGCCAACCAGACCCCCCAGGTTCTGCTGTCGCTGTTCCGCTAGGCCGGTCGGGGACCGGACTACTTCCGGGCGGGCGCCGGCCGCTTCTGAGCGGGCTTGGCGGTTGGCGCCGCACGAGAGGTTTGCGCCGCGACTGCGATCAGCGGCGCTGTATCCTGCCCGTTCACCGTGAACCGACCGTCGGCCGTGACCGCGAAGCGGAAGCGCAGCGGCCGATCGCCGGCCGACGCGTCCTCCGCCCGCTCGCCCATCGCCTTCAGCCGTACCGCGACCGCCTTGATCCGCGACGCCTCGGCCGGATCGGCCAAGGCAGCGAGCCGGCCGACCACCGCATCGTAGTTGCGCACCACCAGCTCGGCCTGGCCGATCGCCCCACGCGCGGCGCCGGCGTCGGCCACCACGCCGCCGGTCAACAGCCCGCCGCCGACCGCGACGTCGACCGCCGCGCGGGTCAAGGTCAGCGCCGTTCCGGCCTCGGTCATGGCGCGAACGATGGGCGCCACCCCAGCCTGACCGGCGCCCAGCGCCGATCGCAGGGCCGTCATCGGCACGTCCGACGCCGTCAACAGGATCGGCACCCGCGCCGGCAGGTCACCGGCCGGCGGCGCGAAGCCGCCGACACGCAGGCCGTCGTGATGATAGTCGAGCACAAGCGCCGCCTTGGCCTGATCCAGACCTGACAGCCTGATGGCCAGCGCGCTCGGCCCAAGCCCGAACGTCTCGCCCGCGTCCACACTCCCGGCGGTCACGACGACATGCGCGCCGCCGACCGGCAGCGCGAGGTCGGCTGGCCCCGGCCGGGGCCGGCCCTGCCCCGCCGCGATCACGGCCTCGGCCAGGTCGATCAGGGCATCGGGCCGGAACCGGTCGACCCCGAGTTCGAACCCCAGCGCCCCGATCCGAGCCTCCGGAACCCGTCCGCCCACGCGCACGCCCTCGACGGCCACGCCATAGGAAGCATCCTGCGCCGCCGGCTCCGCGGCGCCACGCAGGACTTGGGTCGCCAGGCCGACCCGGTCGATGCCGACCGACACCGCCCCGCCGGGGATCGTGACCGCGACATCGCCGATGGTCAGATCACCCGTGCCATCGACCAAGCCCAGCATGGTCCGCAGGGCTTCGAGCAGCGCCCGCAGGTCATCGGGATCGCTGTCCCGGCCGGCGCCGCCCTGCGCGTCCAATCGGCCGACCGCCTCGGCCAGGGCCTTGCGGCCGGCATCGAGCGCGGCGAGGTCGGCGATCCGGCTGTCGGACTGCAGCCGCAAGGCGCCGATCGAGAGCCAATGGGCCCCGCCGGGGCCGGTGACCCGGGTGTCGGCGACGCTTGCCCGGACAGTCTGGTGCCACGCGGCGCCAGCCGCGGGGGCCATGCCGGTCTGGATATCGACCCGCCCCGCCGTGGCCACGAAGCCCGCGACCGGCCCGGCCGACAGGCCGGCGGCCGCGATCGAGGCCTCCGTCATCCGGCCCTGCGCTTCGTCCCAGACCCCGGACGAGCGGCCATCCACGATGCTGACCTGGATCGGGCCGCTCGGCAGGATGACGGTCGCCAGCGCCGGCAGATCGCCGGTCACGGCCATGCGGCCATCGGGCTGCGGCAGGAACGTCTGGATCGCCGTACCGAATTCGATCACCGGACCGCCGTCGCGCCCCCGCAGCTCGAGGTCACGATAGGTGACGCGGATGCGGTCGCCGTCCTCGGTCACGTCCAACTGGGCGGACAGCGCCAACGGCGTGAGCACCGTCGCCGCCGACAGGCGCTCGGCCAGGACGTCACGCAGTTGCGCCGCGCGCGGCGACAGCGCCGCCGGGGCGGTCCATGGCCACGCCCCGGCCGTGCCGGGCGCGGTCACGGCAGCTGCCAGCCCCAGCAGAACGGCGCCAAGGCGTTGTTTCAGGCCGCATCCGCCTGCCGTCGGCATCGCTGCCCTCCCGCATCCACGGCTCACCCTACTATGATAGGGCCATCAATTTTATCAGGATGGGGCCGCCATCGCCAGGTTATGGCCTGGCCACCCCTATAACTTAATAATTGATTCCTTGGGATAGATGCGCTGATACTTCGCAAGTTGCCGGGCTGTCCGATCGCCTGCGCCAACAGCATGACGATTTCGGATCTGTCCAGACCGTCCATTGGCCGAATGTCGCCCTGCAATATTTGGCGGCCGGCCCGATGGTATCGACGGGCCGAGGGGATCGGCGCGGATTGATCTTGCCGGCTTGATGACATCGGCGGCAGCCCGGCCCGGCCGTAGCGGCAGCGAAACGACGGCGGATGAAGAGATGGAGGGCTCAAGGATGCCAACTCTTGGACTGAAGGCGGTGCTCGGACTGGCCGGGCTGGCGGTTGCCGGGCTGGGCGCTGGCGCGGCGCGGGCTGACGCGGTCGCCGATTTCGAGCAGATCGTCAAACCGATGCTGCCGCCGAACAGCCTCAGCTATGGCAGCGCGACCGCATCGGGCCCGACCGCCTTCACCCTCTCGAAGGTCGTGCTCGAGTTCCCGGGAGACGGGGGCAAACCGGTCCGGGTGGCCGTCGACTCGGTGACCGTCTCCGATATCGACTTCAACGGCATCAAGGCCAGCCAGGCGCCGGTCCGGCTGTCGGTGCGCTTCGACGGCATCCAGCCGGATTTCGCATCGATGCCGGCGGATGGCAAGGATGCCGACACGGCGAAGATGGTGGCGGCGCTGTGGCCCAAGACCACCGCCGCCAACCTCGCCTACACGGTTGTCGACGGCCACCTGGATCTCAGCGACCTGAGCTTCGATTTTCCGGGGCTTGCCAAGCTCAGCCTGACCTTGGCCCTGGACGGCGCGGTGACGGATCCCAAGGCCGCGGCCGCCGCCGCGGTCGGCACCAGCCTCAAGCAGGCGAGCCTGACCTACGAGGACAAGTCGCTCCTGTCCAAGGTCGTCATTCCGCTCGCGGCGCTCAGCCAGAAGACCAGCGACACCAAGGTGCTGGCCGATGCCCAGGCGCAGCTGGCGGCGCTCAAGCAGGGCCAGGGCCCGCTGGCATCGTCGGCCATCGACACCGTGGCAGCGATGCTGGCCGACTATCAGGCGCCGAAGGGACCGCTGAAGATCGCCCTGGCGCCCCCGACGCCGCCGACCTTCGTCACGCTGGCCGCCAAGGATTCGCCCGACGCGATCCTGGCCGCGCTCGGCGCCACCGTCACCTACAACGGCACCACGGTGTCGAGCCCGGGCTCGACGACCACCGCCTCGGCCGCGCCGCCGCCGGCCCGTGGCCCGCATTCGCGGTCCAAGGGCGGCTCGGCGCCGGCATCGCAGCAGACGGCCAGCGCGACGCCGGCGCCGGCCGCCTGCAAGGAGGGCGACCGCCTGTTCGTCTACTCCGACGACGGCTGGTATGCGGCGACCGTGCGCGACACGACCGCGAAGTCGGGCTGCGTGGTCCGCTATGACGGCCATGGCGCGGCCGACGACGAGGTCGTCAAGCCGGACCAGATCATGGCTTGGTCGCCCGACGGGCCCGGCACCGCCGTGACCGCCTGCGACAAGGACGCCAAGGTCGTCGGCGAGAGCGACGGCGTCTGGTACCCCGCGACCATCCTCGACCGCTCCGGCAAGGGCTGCAAGGTGCACTGGACCGTCGGCGATGACCCGGATGAGGTGCTGCGGCTGGACCAGATCCGCACAATCCCGTAAAGCATCGGCCAAGCGGGACGGCTGGGCCGTCCCGCTTGCAGCGGCCGCTGTCTCGGAAGTTTAACTGAATTGCCAGAGATTCCGCGATCGGCGTGGACTAGCGTTGGCAACAAGCTGTTTCGATCGGACCGATCTGACGGAGCGCGCGGCGATCGTGAGTGCAGGGTTGCCACGGCAAGCGAAGCACGGTGGTCGGGGCGAATGAGCAACGGAGGCTCCGGCACGTCCGCCATCGAATTTGCCCTGCAGCCGATCGTCCAATGCCTGTCGGGCCAGTGCGTCGGCTTCGAGGCCGTGCCCGTCGATCCGTCGGCCACCGCGGCTGCAGCGGATCTGCGCGAGGCCGCCGATCGCGCCGGCACTCTCGGCGCCCTGGACCTGCAGCTGCGCGAGGCCGCGGCGGCGGCGTTCCGGCAACTGGCCCCCGCCGACGCCCGCCTGTGGCTCCGCCTCGATGCCCGCCTGCTGGAGGCCGATCCCATCGTCATAGACGAGCTGGCGGCCTGGGCCGAACGGCATGCCCTGGCCCGCGCCCAGGTGTGCCTGGAGCTGGCCGACCTGCGCTCGGCCGATACCGCCGACCGCATCGCGCCGGTCATAGCGGCGCTGCGCAATCACGACTTCCGGATCGCCCTTGATTCCTTCGGCACAGGCAGCTCCAGCCTGCGCATGCTATGCGAGCTCAGGCCCCACTTCATCAACCTCGACCGGTATTTCTTGGCCGGCATCGATCGCGACTATAAGCGGAAGATCCTGGTCAACAACGTCGTCAGCATCGCCCATGCCCTGGGCGCCCTGGTGCTGGCCAAGGGCATCGAGACCGACCGGGAATTCGCCTGCGCCCGGGATATCGGCTGCGATTTGGCGCAAGGGGCGTTCATCGCGCCGCCGGTCACCGACATCGGCCGGCTGCGCGACAGCTATCCCGTGTCCGGCGGCAGCGCCGCGCAGCGCCGCCGGCGCGCCGACGAGACCGCCCTCGAAGGCTCGCTCGACGCCATCGAGCCGATCGTCATCGGCACCAAGCTCAGCGTCATGTTCGACCGGTTCCGGGCCAACAGCGCGCTGACCTTCCTGCCGGTGGTCGACACCGACGGCCATCCGCTCGGGCTGATCCGCGAGGGCGACCTCAAGTCCTACGTGTATTCACCGTTCGGCAAGGACCTGCTCAGCAACCGGGTGCTCGGCCACACCCTGGGCACCTTCATCAATCCGTGCCCGGTGGTCGACGTCCAGACCCGCGCCGAGCAGGTGATCGAGATCTTCTCGGGCAATGACACCCAGGACGGCATGATCGTCACGCGCGACGGCCTCTATGCCGGCGTGCTCAGCGCCCGCGCCCTGGTGCGCATGGTCCACGAGCGCAACGTCGCCATCGCCCGCGACCAGAACCCCCTGACCAAGCTGCCCGGCAACAACCGGATCGCCGAATGGGTGACCGCAGCCCTCGATGACCGCGCCACCGCCTATGTGCTGGCCTATTTCGACTTCGACAATTTCAAGCCGTTCAACGACACCCTGGGGTTCCGGCAGGGCGACCGCGCGATCATCCTGTTCGCCCAGCTGTTGACCAAGACGGTGCGCGGCCAGGGCGACCTGGTCGGCCATATCGGTGGCGACGACTTCTTCATCGGCCTGCGCCACCCGGATCCCGACCACGCCGCCCTGCTGCTGGCCGAGATCGTGCGCACCTTCTCCAGCGACGCCCAGGCGCTCTATGATCCGGCCTCGCGCGAACGCGGCTACATCCTGGGCAAGGATCGCGACGGCAACCAGCGCCGCTTCCCGCTGCTGTCGGTCAGCGGCGTTGCGGTGACCCTGCCGGCCGGCCGCCAGCCGACCACCATCGACGACGTGACGGCGGCCATTGCCGAGCACAAGACCGCGGCCAAGATGGCCCCCGACCGCCTGCGCCACATCTCCATGGCGGCGTGACGGACGCCTCAGGACCTCCGCGTCATGCCGTCCCCGGACCGGCGTCGAGGACGGTCGGGCCGTCCGGTCCCGGTGCCCACAGGACCGTATCGTCGGCCGGCTCGGGCTCGCCCAGCAGCGTGAGCGGCTGGCGGCGGGCAAGCGCGACGGCGTCCGACAGCGCCAGACCGAACCACGCCATCGCATTGCGCACGGCCTGGTCCATGGTCAGCGCCGAACCGGCCAGCGCCGTCGAACCGGCCAGCCGGACCACCGGCTCGACATCGCGACGGAGCGGCACCGGGCCCATGCGGTAGGTGCCGGGCGCCGCGGCCGCCCCGGCGGTCGCGTCGCTGACCAGGATCGACCGGTCCAGCCCTTTGGCCCGGACATAGACCTTGAGATAGTCGGGCGCGATGTGGACGCCGTCGGCGATGAACGACGCCCACAGCCGATCCTCGGCCAGCTGGTTCATGATCGGGTTGTCCGATTTGCGCAGCAGGCCGGCCGTGCCGTTGCCGAGATGGGTCGACAGCCGCGCCCCGCGGTCGACGGCGGCGGCCAAGGTGCCGCGGTCGGCGGCGGTATGGCCGATGGCGACCACGATGCCGCGGCCGGCCAGCGCCGCGATCAGGTCGAGGGCGCCCGCCACTTCAGGCGCGATCGTGACCAGCCGGATCCGGCCGCCCGCCGCCTGCTGGAAGCGCTCGAACCGCTCCAGGCTGGCCGGTTGCATCGCGCCCTCGGGATGGCAGCCGCGGAAGCCCTCCAGCGGCGACAGGAACGGTCCCTCCAGATGATAGCCCAGCACCATGTGCCCGAGCCGACTGGCCGGCCGCGCCGCCTCCAGCGCCGCCAGGCAGGCGGCGATGTCCGGATCGGGCGCGCTGATCACGGTCGGCAGGCAGCGTGTCACCCCGGTCGCCAGCATCGCCGACAGGGCCCGGTCGAGATCGGCGACGGTCAGGCCCGGCGTGTTGAAGTCGACGCCGCCGAAGCCGTTGACCTGGAGGTCGACCAGCCCGCCGGTCCGAACGGCCTTGTCGGTAAGGCGCAAATCCATGCGTGTCGGCCCCGCTCCCATGTGGCGCGCGCCAGCCTAGCCGCTGCGAAGCCGGACGCAAGCGCCGCCACAGGACGGCGCGTGCATCGGCGGCCTACGCGGCCTGCGCCTGGAGGCCGATGAGCATCGCCAGGACCCGCTGGCTCAGCGGGCTGCTGCCGTTGGATGCGGCGACCGACGTCGCCTTGGTCGTGGCGGCCGGCGTGGTGATGCTGACCTTGCTATCGTCCGGATAGGTGGTCGTGGTCGTGGTCGTGATCGCCCCGTCGGCATTGGTGACCGTCGTCGTCTGGCTCGCCGATGACGCGCTGCTGCCGGACTGATCGGCGAGCGTCCGCACCCCGTCGACGAACTGCCGCTCGGTCACGCTGCCGGACTGGCTGGTGTCGAGCTTGGCGAACAGGGAATCGGCCTCGGCCGCCGTGCCGCCGTTGGCCGTGAAGAAGCTTTCGAGCTGGGATTTGGTGATCGCGCCCGAGCCGGTGCTGTCGATCTGCCGGAACAGCTGATCCACGGGCGGTGTGCCGCCCGCGTGATCCTGGTGGCCGAGCAGCCGGCTGACACCGCTGACGAATTGCTGCTGGGTGATGCCGCTGCTGCTCGACCCGCCGAGCGTGGCGTAGAGCGAGTCCGCCTGGGTGACGGTGCCGCCGGCGGCGGTGAACGCCTGCTCCAGCTCGGACTGGCTGACGGTGCCGTCGCCGTTGCCGTCGATCTGGCTGAACAGCTGCGCCGCAGCCGAGGCCAGTCCGTCCGAGCCGCCGTCGCGCAGCGCCGCCATCCCGCTCAGGAACTGCTGCTTGGTGACCAGGCCGGTGCTGTTGGCGTCGAGCATGGCGAACAGCGCGTCGGCCTGGGCCGAGGTTCCGCCATTGGCGGTGACCGCCTGCTCCAGCTCGGACTTGGTGATCGCACCGGTGCCGGTGCTGTCGGCCTGGGCAAACAGCTGATCCGGCGACGGCGGCGGCGCCTGCGGCCGGGTCTGGAACAGGGCGCCCTGGGTCTCGGCGGCGAACTGCGCCTCGGTGACCGAGCCGGTGCTCATGGGATCGAGGCTGGCATAGAGCTGGTCGGCGGCGGACGTGCTGCCCCCGGCCCCGGACACCGCCGTTTCCAGCTCGGACTGGGTGATCGTGCCGTCGCCGTCCGCGTCGATCTGCTGGAACAGCCTGTGCCTGAGGCTCGCCAGCGCGCTCGACGAACCCGCACTCTCAATGCCGCTGATGCTCAAGGCCGCCTCCGGTTGCCATTGGGCGGTCGGCCCGTGCGCCGACCCCTTGCCTGGCACGCGGCGGATCGAAAAAGCCGGTGCGGACGGCCAATCTGTCACATGGGCAAATCTTGCCGATCCGCGGCTGGAGTTCGGACAACCATGCCCGTTCCAGCGTTATCCCAAACGGTACTGCGTGGAGATTGGGCGTATGCGACTTTTATTGATCATTCTCGTGATCTTGCTTCTGATCGGCGCGTTTCCGGTATGGCCCTACAATGCTGGCTGGGGCTACTACCCGAGCGGCGGTCTCGGGCTGCTGCTGATCATCCTCTTGGTGCTTGCGCTGGTCTAGCGCGGGCGGCGGGCGCCGGCGCCCCGCCCGCCGCCCAGCCACGACGCCAGCGCCGCGGCCAGGTTGAGCGCCAGCGACAGGGTGAACGCGTGCCGGTCATCGCCGCGGCATTGGCGGCGGCGATCACCGGCGGCAGCAACTCGCCCATGGGATTGGAGCCGACGGCGGGCGGCAGCTGCTAGGCGATCAGGCTGGCCTCGATCGCCTCCGGCTGGGTCGCGGCGAAGCCCGCCAGCATCAGACTGAAGAACAGGCCGATCGACAGCACGGTCGCGGCGTCTGACCGATACCACGGAACACCCCAGGCAATCCTCGCGCATCGGCGTTGCACACGCTTGCGCCATCCGCCTCTATGAGGCGGATTGATCGGCGCATCCGAGACGGCGAAGCCCGGGCTGGGCGCAGGGACGATGGACATGATTGACGTCGCAGATCCGGCCGCGGCGCCGGCCAGCCTCGCCCCTCCGGAGCGCGAGATCGCCTTCCTGGCCCGGGCTCTCGAGGCCATGCAGCGCAAGCGGTCCCATCCGGTCGATCGCGCCCAGGACCGGCTGCTCGCCGGAATGCGGGAGTCGCTCGCGCGATGAGGCGTTCAGCACTGCGACCCGTGCTCGGGTTGTCGGTGTGGATGGCGTTCGCCGTTTGCGGTGCGCTGGGCACGCGGCCAGAGCAAGCCGCCGCCGCGGCGCCGCAAAGCGTCGACTGTTTGCATCCCGGCTCTCCCCTGATGCAGCAAGTGTGCGCCAGCAGACCGAAGCAACCCGACAAACGAATGGCCGCCGCCCTGGCGCATTTGCGCCAGTCACTGCCGCATCAGCTCTTTGCCCAGGTCCAGTCGTCTCAGAAGGGATGGCTAATAACCATGTCGGCGTTTTGTAGCCGAAGCGAGCCCGGATCACTAGACGATGTAGCTTGCGTTGATGATGAACACCGGCAGCGGCTCGCCGAACTTGGCCAGATCATCCGAAAGATCGGTGATTTGACCGTGTTTCAGCGAATCACCTACCGTCTGCAGGGCTCGGGCAAATTGCACGACACTGTGCCGGTCGTAATTCACCCCCAATCTCCAAGTATTCTCCCCCTGAACGAGTATGTAGAGAGCCTCGCGAAAAATGGCGCTGAGATAGACGAATGCGGAGACCAGTGCAAGCCAGGTTATGATGCGCTACAGTATATAAAGATAAATGAACGCTTTGGGAATTATGTTTCCATCAGCGTCAGTTATTGGGAAAACGCTGGCGGCGCACATGGCCACGGCGGTGTTCAGTTTTATACTTATAACATGCGGATCAATCGACCGATTGCTGTCCCCGACCTCTTCAACAGCGCACTCCCCTGGAAGAAGGCGATAATCGATGACTGCTTGTCACAGCTGGGCCGCCGCAATCTCAGCACTGATCCCGACGACCAACGATCTAGAGTTGAATCGTTCGTCAGTGACCCAAACAATTTGGCACTGACTAAAAACGGCATCTCCGTGCCATTCGGACTCTACACCGTCGCGACCTATGCGGAGGGCATGCAAGATGTCGTTGTGCCCTATTCGGTTGTGGCACCCTACCTCCGACAGAACGATCCGCTCGTGCGGGACATTGGCCCCAGCCTCCGGACAGTGCCTCCCAGCAGTCCGTGACCGCCGCTACCCGGCGCCGCGCGCCACCATCGGCGGCGGGTCGAAGCAGGTGATCGGCGGCAGCGGGCCGCCGTAAGGCTGGATCTCGACCAGGCAGGTCTGGGCGCTCGGGCCCTGGGCCAGGCGCGAGGTGCCGATATCGCGGGTCAGCACGTTGGGGTTGCCGTGCTTGTCCAGGGTGCCGGCCACGCCCGGCTCCAGCGGATCGTACCAGGCGCCGGTCGCGAGCTGGACCACGCCCGGCCGCACGGCGTCCGACAGCCGGGCCGCGGCCAGGCAGGCGCCGCGCTCGTTGAACACCCGCACCACCATGCCGTCGGCGATGCCGCGCGCCGCAGCGTCGGCCGGGTTCAGCCGGATCGGCTCGCGCCCTTGGATCTTGGCGGCGCGGGCCCGGCTGCCATGGTCGTACTGGCTGTGCAGCTTGGTCCAGGGCTGGTTGGAGATCAGGTGCAGCGGAAACCGCGCGGCGCCCGGCGCGCCCAGCCATTCGGCGGGCGGCAGCCAGGCCGGATGGCCGGGGCAGTCGTCATAGCCGAAGCCGGCGATGCGCTCGGAATAGATCTCGATCCGCCCCGACGGCGTCGCCAGGGGGTGGCGCTCGGGGTCGGCGCGGAAGGCCGCCAGCAGCGGCGGCGGCGCCGGCGGCTCGGGCAGCAGCACCGCGCCGTCGCGCCAGAAGGCGTCGAACTCGGGCAGGTCGAGGCTATGCTCGGCCGCGCGCTGGCGCGTGATGCCATAGAGATGGCGCAGCCAGCCCTCCTCGTCGCGGTCGTCGGTGAACGCCGCGCCGACGCCCAGCCGCTCGGCCAGGGCGGTCAGGATCGCGAAGTCGTCGCGGGCTTCGCCGACCGGCGGCGCCAGCCGATGCGAGGCCGCCAGCAGCCGGTCGCGCGCCGAGCACACGAGGTCGTTGCGCTCGAGCTGGGTGGTCGCCGGCAGCACGATGTCGGCGTGGCGCGCCAGCGCGTTCCACCAGCTCTCATGGACCACGACGACCTCGGGCCGGCGCCACGCCCGGACCAGGCGGTTCAGGTCCTGGTGATGGTGGAACGGATTGCCGCCGGCCCAGTGGACCAGCCGAATGTCGGGATAGCGGCGCCGCTCGCCGTTGAAGTCGTACGCCTCCCCGGGATGCAGCAGCATGTCGGCGATGCGCGCGACCGGGATATAGGCGTCGGCCAGCGGCTGGCCCTGGGGCAGCGACGGCCAGGCGAGCGGCGGCGGCGGGTTGCCGACGCCGTTGACCGAGCCATAGCCGAACCCGAAGCCGCCGCCGGGCAGGCCGATCTGACCCAGCATCGCGGCTAGCGTTATCACCATCCAGTAGGGCTGCTCGCCGTGATCGGCGCGCTGCAGCGACCAGGCCATCATGATCATGCAGCGCCGACCGGCCATGCGCCGCGCCAGGGCGCGGATCCGTGGTGCCGCGATGCCGGTCAGCGCCGCCGCCCAGTCGGCGGTCTTGGGCTGGCCGTCGGCCGAGCCGGTCAGGTAAGCGGCGAAGCGGTCGAAGCCGACGGTGTAGCGGTCGAGGAACGCCCGGTCGTGCAGGCCGTCCTCGACCAGGCAATGGGCCAGGCCCAGCATCAGGGCGACATCGGTGTTGGGCACCAGGTCGACCCACTCGGCGCCGAACTCGGCCGCGACGTCGTCGACGATCGGGCTGACCGAGACAAGCTCGGCGCCGCCGGCCCGGCAGCGCGCCAGCGCCTCGTGCAGGCGATGGCGGCCGATGCCGCCCGAGCTGACTTGCGCATTCTTGTGCGGCGCGCCGCCGAACAGGACGATCAGCTGGGCATGGCCCGCCAGCTGCTCCCAGCTGGTATGGCCGGCGACCAGGCCGCTGCGGTCGCCGATGACGTGGGGCAGGATCGTGTCGGCCGCGGCATAGCTATAGTTCTGGACCGACCGGGTATAGCCGCCGATCAGGTTCAGGAAGCGGTGGATCTGGCTCTGGGCGTGGTGGAAGCGGCCAGCGCTGGCCCAACCGTAGGAGCCGCCATAGATCGCCTGGTTGCCGTAGGTGGCGCGGATGCGGGCGAGCTCGCGCGCCACCAGGTCCAGGGCGTCCGGCCAGTCGACCTCGACGAACGGCTCCGCTCCCCGGCCGTCGCCCCCGGCCGCCGGGCCGTGCGCCAGGAACGACGCGCGCACCGCCGGCCGGCGGATGCGCACCGGGTGGTCGAGCGCCCCGACCATGGCCTCGGCGATCGGCGACGGGTCGGGATCGCCCTCATAGCCCTCCAGCACCGGCGCCTGGCCGGGCGTGATGCGCGCCCGATAGGTGCCCCAGTGGGTGGCGACGGTGGGGCGGTCGGGTTCGGGCAGCATCACGTCGTCTCCACGGCAGTGGCGGCCTGGCGCCAGGCGAAGCCCAGATGGTCGGTCAGCAGGCGCGCCAGCCGCGGCCCGTCGCGCTCGACCAGCGCCGCCAGGATCTGGTCGTGCTGCTGCACCGCCGACTGCCAGTCGGGCTGGGCCATGACCGCCAGGTAGCGCGTCCGGTACAGCCGCATGTTCAGCTGGCCATGGACCTCGACCAGGATCGGATTGTGCGAGCCGGCGATGATACCGAGATGGAAGGCCTGATTGGCCTGGAAATAGCCGATCCGGTCGTTGGCCGCGAACGCCCGCTGCTGCGCGCGGTACCAGTGGCGCACCGCGTCGAGGTCGGCGTCGGTGGCATGGGCGCAGGCCAGCTCGCTGCCCAGCGCCTCCAGGCTGCTGTAGACCTGCAGCATGGCCCGGATCTCGGCGGCGTCGGGATTGACCACGACGGCGCCGCGATGCGGCAGCACGTCGATCAGCCGCTCGGTGGCCAGGATCCGGAATGCCTCGCGCAGCGGCGTGCGCGAGATCTTGAGCTGCTCGGCGATGGCCTGCTCGCGGATGCGCTCGCCGGGCTTCAGCAGGTCATGGACGATCAAGCCGCGGATGTAGTCGGCCGCCTGCCGGGCCAGCGGCTGGGCCGCAACGGCCGTGGCCGGGAACGGCATCGCCAGGTCGTCGGCCGAAGCGCTGGAAGGGCTCAAGCGGGGCTGCCTTCGCTCGACGGTTTGCGCTTGCGAGGCTAGTTCGATTGCGTATTGTATGCAATATGGAATCGGCTGGCGCCGACCGCTCCAGCCCGCAGGCACGGGGACGAGCCATGACCACAGACCGGTGGCTGGAGGGTGTCGGAGCGCGTACGGCGGGGCTGAGCCGCCGCCGACTGATTGCCGGATCCGGGCTGGCGCTGGCCGGAACAGCACTCGGGCCCATGGGGCGGGCTCTGGGCGCCGAGCGGTTCACCGTCGCCGACCCCGGCGGCCCCTACACCACGGCCTTCACCGCCGCCTTCTACAAGCCGTTCCGCGAGCAGACCGGCAGCGATCTGGTGGCGGTGGCGCGCGAGGCCGAGCCGACCAGCCAGGTCAAGGCGATCGTCGAGGCGAAGTCCTATGTCTGGGACGTCGTGTCCCTGACGCTGTCGTCGCGCAAGCTGCTGTCCGACGCCGGGCTGCTGGAGCCGCTCGACTGGACCAATCCTGACATGGACGCGCTGATCCCGGCGGCCAAGCAGCCGGATTGGATGGGCACCAACGTGTTCGGCAGCATCCTGGCCTTCCGCACCGACCGGATGGCCGCCAAGCCGGCAAGCTGGGCCGACTTCTACGACGTTGCCCGCTTCCCCGGCCGGCGCGCCCTGCCCAAGAGCCCGATCCACACGCTGGAGGGCGCCCTGTTGGCCGACGGCGTTCCGACCGACAAGCTGTATCCGCTGGACGCCGACCGGGCCTTCGCCAAGCTCGACCAGATCAAGCCGCATATCGCCGTGTGGTGGGCGACGTTCGCCCAGACCACCCAGCTGCTGCAGAGCGGCGAGGTCGACATCCTGGCCACGAGCAATGCCCGCGCCCAAGCGGCGATCGACGGCGGCGCGCCGGTCCAGCTGATCTGGACCCAGGCGCTCTACGGCCTGGAGGGCTGGGCCATTCCCAAGGGCTCGCCACGGGCCGCGATCGCCAAGAAATTCATCCAGTTCTGCGCCAACGGCCAACGCCAGGCCGCCTACACCGACATCCTGGCCTATGGCCCGACCAACCCCAAGGCGTTCGATGGCATTCCCGCGGCCCGGGCGGCGCAGCTGCCGACGGCCCCGGTCAACTTCAAGAGCATGGTCCAGATCGACGACGGCTGGTGGGGCGCCAACAAGGACCGCATGTTCGACCGCTTCAACGCCTGGCTGCTCAAGTGATCCAACCGGCGGCGGCCGAAGCCCCGGCGGGGCGGGCCGCGCCGGCGGCGGCCCGGCCGCCCAAGCTCTGCCTCCGCGCGGTCGCCAAGCGGTATGACGGCGTCGTGGCCCTGGAGCCCTGCGACCTGGAGATGGCGGAGGGCGAGTTCCTGACGCTGCTCGGGCCATCCGGCTCGGGCAAGACCACGCTGCTGTCGATCGTCGCCGGCCTGATCCGGCCGAGCGGCGGCGACGTCTGGATCGACGGCGGGCGCGCGACCGACCTGCCGCCCTACCGCCGCGCCATCGGCATGGTGTTCCAGAGCTATGCCCTGTTCCCCCATCTGTCGGTGTTCGAGAACATCGCGTTCCCGCTGCGCATGCGGCGCCTGCCGCATGATGCGATCGCCCGCGAAGTCGGCCGGGTGCTCGCCGCGGTGCAGCTGCCCGAGGTCGCCCACCGCCTGCCGCGCGAGCTGTCGGGCGGCCAGCAGCAGCGCATCGCGCTTGCCCGCGCCATCGTCTATCGCCCGTCGATCGTGCTGATGGACGAGCCGCTGGGCGCCTTGGACAAGAACCTGCGCGACCAGATGCAGGCCGAGATCAAGCGCCTGCACACCGAGCTCGGCATCACCATCCTCTATGTCACCCACGACCAGGAGGAAGCGTTTGCCCTGTCCGACCGCATCTGCCTCATGAACCGGGCGCGGATCGAGCAGGTCGGGACCCCGGCCGAGCTGTATTTCCGGCCGGCCTCGGCCTTCGCGGCCGGTTTCCTGGGCGAGTCGAACACCCTGGCCGGGGAGCTGGCGGCCCTGGACGGGCGCGACGCCGTGCTGCGCCTGCCCGGCGGCCAGGTGCTCCGCGCCCCGCGCGCCGACGGCTTGGCCCCGGGCCGGCGGGCGCGCTGGATGGTTCGCCCGGAGGCGCTGCGCCTGGCCCCGGCCGAGGGCGGTTGCGCCAACCTGGTGCGCGGCCGTGTGCAGGCCGTGCTGTTCGCCGGCAGCGTTAGCAAGGTCCAGCTCACACTGGCCGACGGCACGGCGCTGATTGCCAAGGTCCTGACCAGCGCCGGTGCCCTGCCCCGGCCCGGCGACGACATCGCCGTGGGCTGGCAGCGCGAGGACATGGTGCTGCTGCCCGAACCGGCACCATGACCGCCACCGCCGCCGCCCGAACCCGACCCGCCCGAGTCCTGACCGCCCGCTGGGCCGGGCTGTGGCCGCTGGCGCCGGTGCTGCTGTTCCTGGCGCTGTTCTTCGTCTATCCCGTCGCCCAACTGTTGCTGCTGTCGGTGCGGACCCCGGCCGGCGATCTGACCGGCCAGCATTATCTGCGGCTCGCCAGCGATCCGGTCTATCTGTCGGTGCTGGCGATCACCTTCAAGATCGCGGCCTGGACCACCGTGATCGCCGTGCTGGGCGGCTATCCGGCCGCCTATCTGCTGGCGACCGCGTCGGCCGACCGGCGCAACCGGCTGGTGCTGTGGGTGCTGCTGCCGTTCTGGACCAGCTTCCTGGTGCGCACCTTCGCCTGGATGATCCTCCTGGGCCACAGCGGCGCGATCAACCGGCTGCTGATCGCCGCCGGCCTGACCCGCGCCCCGCTGGCGCTGACCTACAACCTGACCGGCACCCTGATCGGCATGGCCCATGCCCTGATGCCGCTCGCCATCCTGACCATGCTGTCGGTGATGCAGACCATCGATCCCCGCTACGGCCAGGCCGCCGACACTCTGGGCGGCCGGCCCTGCCAGCGCTTCTGGCGGATCTATGTGCCGCAGTCGATGCCCGGGGTCAGCGCCGCGGCGATCATGGTGTTCATCACCGCGCTCGGCTTCTTCATCACGCCGGCGCTGCTGGGCGGCGCCCACGAGACCATGATCACCCAGGTGATCATCACCCAGGTCCAGGAATTGCTGAACTGGTCCTTCGCCGGCGCCCTGGCGGTGGCCCTGCTGGCCGCGGCGCTGCTGGTGTTCCTGCTCTACGACCGGCTGGTCGGCAGCGCCGCCCTGACCGGTGCCGCGGCGTCGGGCGCTCCGGCGCGGCGCTCGGCGCTG
>CAZEFK010000102.1:0-25614 GCA_964511405.1 uncultured Comamonadaceae bacterium
GATGGCGCCGAGCGCGCCGCCGGTGACGGCGCCGATCGCGGCACCCCGGCCGCCGCCGGCCAGCGCACCGATCGCGGCACCGGCACCGGCGCCGAGCAAGCCGCCGCCGATCGCCCGGCTGCCTGGATCGGCCGGAGCGGCAACGTAGGCGGGCTGGGGTTCGGCGTAGCTGACGCAGCCGGACAGGGCGGCCGCCAGGGCCACGGCGCTGCCAAGCCGCAGGATCGCGGATCGCATGGTTGATCTCCCGAAGTCTTGCAGGGACAACGGCGGCATCGGCCGCTTGTCGCCGGACGGCGCCTGGGGCCAGGCTGGAACCCGGAGGGCGGGATGGGCGAACGGGTTCATGTGTCGGTTGTCCGCCGCGCCGACGGCGCCGATCTGGTTGCGGCCAACCGCGCCAGCGCCGCCCATCACGCGCCCTGGGTCCGGCCGTTCACCGACATGGCCGGCTTCGACGGCTGGTATGACGGCCTGGTCACCGGCCCCCATGTCGGACTGGTCAGCCGCCGGGCCGAGGACGGCGCCGTCGTCGGCGTCTTCACGGTCAGCCAGATCGTGCTGGGCCTGTTCCGCAGCGCCTATCTCGGCTTCTACGGCATGGCCGGGCAGGGCGGCCAGGGGCTGATAACCGAGTCGCTGCGGCTGGCGGTGGCCTATGCCGTCGACGAGATCGGGCTGCATCGGATCGAGGCCAACATCCAGCCCGGCAATCACCGCTCGATCGCGCTGGTCCGGTCCAGGGCCACATCGGGAAAGGCCGCAGCGATCGCCCGGTCGAGCGCCTGGTCGTCGCCGACTGCGCGGATCGTCTTCAGGGCCGCCGCCAAGTCGCGGCCATCCGTGGCGATCGCGCCGGTGAAGGTGCCGACCTGGGGCTGGCGGACCGGTGCCCGATCGTCGGTGGCGAACCGGTGGTAGAAGCGCCAGGCCCGGATCTGCTCGCGCAGGGCTGCAACCTCGGGGTAGCGGTGCGGCTCGCGGAGCTGGGACAGCGCCGCCTCGCCGTCGTCCAGGGCGACCGGATAAGTGACCTCGGCGCCGTCGCGGTCGCGCAGGACTGCCGAGCCGGCGCGCCGGCGCAGCAGCGACAGCGGCGAGCGCCGCCGCGGCTGGCGGCGCCCCGGGTCCTCTTCCTTGACGATGGGGTCGAGCGGAAACGGATAGGGTGGGACCGGGAAGCCGGCCGCGATGCCATAGGCCAGGTCACCCAGCTCGATCTCGATGCGCAGCCGCACGGAACCGTGAGGGCGTTGGCCGGCCCACATCGCCGAGGGCATGCCGCCATCGGCGGCAATGCTCCGGGCGAACCCGCCCTCGGCGGCGGCAACCAGCAGGCGCAGCGCGCGGTAGAGGTTGGTCTTGCCCGCGCCGTTCGGCCCGGTCACCACGGTGAGCGGGCCGACCGGCAGGTCCAGGTCGCGTAGCGAGCGGTAGTTCTGGACCTTGAGGCGGGTGATCACGACCGGGCGGCTTCCGGCCGCCCCTTTAATTGCCGGGGGTCAATTGCCGGGGATCGTGAACAACGGGTTGGGCTGCGGCCGCGGGGCCGGCGGCAGCGGTGTCACGGCCACCGGCCGGCGCGGGGCCGGGTGCGGCCGCGGCGCGGCCGGGGCTGGGGCGGGTTCACCAGGCACGGTCAGCGTGGCGCGGCTCGTGGCCCGCCCGCGGCCGGTTGCCGGCGCCGGCACTGCGGTGGTCGTGACCCCGGCCGGCGTGGCCGGGGGCAGCGGCTGCGGGCCGCGATAGGCGGCCATGTCGACGGTATCGTCCACCCACCACGGCTTGCCGTCCGGCCGCAGATACAGCTGCTGCATCTCCGGCAGCGTGAACGGGCGCGAGCCCAGCCGGCCGAAGATGGCGATCTGGTGCCCGGTCTCGTCGACGCCGCGGTCGCGGTCCAGGCCCTTCGACAGCGCCAGGGCCGGGTTCCGGGTCGCCCGGGTCGCGATCAGTTCGGGCTTGGGGTCGGGGCTGAAGCCGTAGAAGTTCGGCTGCGAGTCGGGCGAGGTCAGCTGGATCACCTTCAGACCGCCGACGCCATCGGCGACATAGGCGAACAGCGAAGCGTTGGTGGTGCCCACCACCACGTCGCGGGCGTCGTGGATCCGGCCGTCGGCGGTGAACATCTGGTAGACGCGCGGATGTTCGGGCTGCTCGACGTCGACGATGGCCAGACCCTGCGCGCCGGCCGCCACATAGGCGAAGGTGCGCGCGACATAGACGCGGTGGGCGTCGGCCAGCGGCACCGTGGCACCCTCGACGAGGCGCGGCTGGTCCGGGTGGGTGATGTCGACCACGTCCAGGCCCTTGTCGTCGGTCACCCACAGATAGCGGAACTGCACGGCGGTGGCCCGGGCGCCGGCCAGCGGGATCTGGGCGATCACCTTGGGCTTCATGGGATCGTCCATATCCAGCACGACCACGCCGCGCGGGGTCGAGACATAGAAGATATGGCCGGCGATGGTCAGGTGGCGGGCCCCGGTCAGCACCCCGCCCTCGTTCCAGGTGAGCGCCCGGGTCAGGAAATTGTTGAGCGGGTCGCGGTCGGCCATGGTGTCGACGTTGGTCGCGATCAGGCCTTCCTGGGAGTCCGTGATGAACGCGTAATGATAGATCGGGTGGAAGGGCTGCTCATGGTTGACCTCGGACATGAGCTTGCCCTGGTTGCGGTTCGGCGCGATCGGCTGGTTGGTGGGCAGCGCCACGCAGGTCGCATCCTTCGACCCGATGTGCGTGTCCTGGCCCAGCGGCGAGGCCGGCGCCGTGATGATCTTCTCCGACACGTCCTTGTTGGCGATCGATGCCACGTCATAGACGCGCATGCCCGCGGCACCTTCGGCCACGTACAGGTATTCGCCGCGCAGCTGGATGCATTGGGCGATGCCGCTGGAATGCGACTCGGTGTGCGGCAGCTCGCGGCCGCGGTCCTGATGCTGCTTGTACCAGTCGGGATAAGCATATTTGTGCAGGTAGCTGCCGATCACCGCCTGCGGCTCGTCCCACTCGGTCACCTGCACGGCCTCGATGGACCCCTCTTCGCCGACCCAGGCGTTGTAGCCGATGAAGTTGACGAAGTTGGTCCCGAGCAGCAGCAACTGCGCCATGATGGCGTTGTTGTTGTTGGTCTTCGAGAGGTGGCAGTCGTCGCAGGTCTTGGTCTCGACCGTCCGCTCGGTGTGCGGGTAGTGGGGGGCGAAGGCCTGGCTGGAGTAGCCCGAGGCCGCGATCGGCGGCTGCTGGATGTAAATGCGGTCGCGGTTGCTGTTGGTCGACGACAGCACCAGCGCCGATGACGACCGGATCGGGGCGATGACGTTGCCCTTCACGTCGGCATGTCGGCCGAGCTGGAACATGTCGTCCCGCGCGACTTGCGGGTCGTAGGTCGCGTAGTTTCGGGTCTCCTCACCCTCGTAATGATGCCGCTCGGTCTTCCAGTTGGCCTGGATCGGCAGATGGCAGCCGGCGCAGCTCGTGGTCCACGAGGTGTGGCACGTCATGCAGTTCATGTCGTCGTTGGCATGCGCGCGGTCGCCCGGCTTGACGTTCGGGCCCCAGGCCAGGGTGCCGGTGTCCTTGCTCATCAGCTTGGCCCGCGCGGCCTTGGGATTGAACATCGGGCTCTTGGGATCGACCGTGTCCTTGACCAGATGGACTTCCCACTCGAGCTTGGGATCGACGGCCGAGCGCTGATACAGCTTGCCGTCGCGCCACTCGAAGCGGGTGCGGCCGCCGGCGACGATGTTGTTGAAGAGCGTGCGGCCGCCGGGCTGGGCCGCTGGGCCGCTGGTGCGCAGGTTGGGATAGCTGTCGACGGTGCCGTGGCAGTCGACGCAGGTGATCTCGATCGCCGCCGCCACTTCCTGGTAGATCAGGCCGTTGCCATGCATGTCCTGCTCGAAGTGGCAGTCGACGCACTGCATGCCCTTGTCCATATGGATCGAGGCCAGGTGCACGGCCTTGTGGAATTTGTCGGGATCGTCGTTGGAGACGATGTTGCCCTTGGCGTCCAGCAGGTCACCCTTGCGATCACGCTTGAAAACGGCGCGGAAATTCCAGCCGTGGCCGTGATAGTCGGCGAACTGGGTGTCCTTGAGCTCGGGATTGAGCTTGGAGACGTCCTTCAGGAAATCGCGGTCGCCCCACTTGCCCTTCGGTGCTGCTTCTTCCGGGTTGCGGACGATGACCTTGAAGATCTCTTCGTCGCTGGGATAGCGCTGCTTCTTCGGCCACATCGACGGGGCGTCGGACTCGTAGTCCCACATCGTATAGCCCATGAAGGTGTTCATGAAGATGTTCGGCTGGTGCATGTGGCAGACCATGCACTGGCTGGTGGGGATCTCCCGCGTGAACACATGCTCCAGCGGATGGCCCGGCTCGCCATGCGGAATCGTCGGGTCGACCGATTGCGACATGCCCGTGTTGCCGAACTTGGCATACTGCATCGAGTGCAGCGGGTCGCGGTCGTTGGCATAGACGACGTGGCAGGACGCGCAGCCCGAGCTGCGGTAGTCGCCGGGCTGATCGTTGGTGCCCAGGAACCAGGCGTTCGGATCGTTCAGGCGCGACTTGGTGATGTTCAGCACCGGCACCGAGATGCGCAGGCCGGTGCCCGGCCCGCGGTTCGACTGCTTGATGTCGGGTCGGCCGGGCTCCTCCAGGAGCTGCAGGTTGCCGCTGCTGTTGGGCAGGCCGACTTCGGCGAACTCGGAGCCGATGGTGCGGCCGCCCAGCTCGAACACCCGGAAATTGTCGGCGGGTGGCGTCACCTCCCAGGCCGGCATGGGCACGACTTGGTCGAGCACGCCGCGCTTGATCGCCGCCTCGTCGGCCGTGCCGGGATTCTTGATCGTGGCCGGCTGGCCGTCGTGGGTGTAGCCCTCGCCCAGGACATAATGCTTGAACGGCAGGATGCCGTTGTTGTAGGCGGCGCCGCCCCAGAACATCGCCACCGTCGACATCAGCGACCGCTCGGCCTGCTGGATGATCTGCAGGTGGCAGGCGCCGCAGGATTCCCGCGCGACCCGGTAGTCGCTGGGGTTGATGAAGCGCACGAACTCCGGCGATTCCTGGTTCAGCCAGGCGTAGCTGCGCTCGGGCTTGGCGCTGGTCGGCCAGCGCTCGGGGAAGTGCGGCAGCACGTGCGCCTTGTCCATCGCCGCCTTGTAGGCGGGATCGAAATGGCGGTCATGCGGGACGTTGTAGACCCCAGCCGCGTTTTCGACCACCCGCGGGCCGCCGACCGACGGGTCGATGCCGGCCGGCCTCATGACCGCGGGATTGCCGCCATGGCAGTCGGCGCAGCCCAGCAGCACGCCCTCGCTGGGGTGCATCGACATCGAATCGGTCTTGGTATGGCAGCTGATGCAGCCCGTGCTCTTGCCGGCAGCAGCCTCCGGGGTCTGATAGGCCGGCGCCGGCGGCGCCTCGGTCGCCCGGGCCCCCGTCAGCACAGCCATCGCCAATCCGGCGCCCAGGAGCCACGGATGGATTCGCGCGCGCACCATCTTGGTCTCCGCTCAGTAGGCGAGCACGACGCTGCTCAGGATCGAATAGAACCGCGACGTCTTGGTCGTGGTCGAATAGAGGTCGCGGAAGCCTTGGCCGGCGAACAGGACGGCGCCGGACAGCCGGAACACGATGTTCTGCGTGTCCAGGGGCCGCCAGGTCAGCGCCGCCGACAGGTCGACGCCGATGTCCTTGTGGATCTTGTCCTGTGCCCGCAGAACCTCGAGCACCTTGGTGTTCTCGAACTGCAGGTGGTTGAGGTTGGTCGACAGCCGAAGCTCGGGCAGGATGTCGAAATCGGCGCCGGCGCCCAGCAGGATCACACCGGGATTGTTGAAGTTCGACTGGCCTTCGTCCCCGGACGAGCGCAGGTCGGGCAGGACCTGGTTGGGCCCGTGCAGCGCCACACCGCCGCCGCCGATCAGCGGGATCGACTGGCGGATCCAGTAGCTGGTCTCGCCGCCGGCGAACAGCGGGTTCTCGTGCACGGCATCGAAGCCGGTCTCGGTGCTGCTGAACGGATCCTTCTGGCCGCTGGCGTGCAGCGCCGACAGCCGGACCCGGATCCAATCGAAGTCGACCGACGGCTCCAGCGCCTGGAAATTGGCGCGGACCTTGGCCGAGCGGCCGGTGAACTCGTTGATCTTGTCGGTGCCCAGCACGTAGTAGAACGAGCCGGTCAGGTTCAGCCAGCCGATGTGGCCGTCGCCGTTGTAGCCCAGATAGGTGACGCTGTACCGGCGCGGCTGTTCGAAGCCCAGCGACGCCGGACGGACGAGAAAACCGTTCTTGTCGTAGTGGAACTCGGTTTCCCGGTTGGTATTGTACAGGACCACGCCCTGGCTGGTGAAGCCCTCGACCGGAAAATCCTGGACGTAGGTGTTGTAGACGAACACGTCGTCATTGCGCAGCGGCCGATAGAGGTCGTTCAGGCCGCTGTTGGTATCCTTCTCGATCCGCTTGAACCAGGCGAAATTGTACTGGACCCGGTTGTTGAACAGGTTGCCGAACAGCCGGGCGCCGGCGTCGTTGTCCTGGTACAGGAACCCGCGGAAATCGGCCTGGAAGGGCTGCACGCCGCCGCGGATCGACGCGAAATCGAAGCGATCGTCGACGTTGCCGAGGTGATAGTCGAGAAAGGCGTCCTGGATGCCGACGAAGTTGTCGCGGCGCACGGTGCCCTTGGTCGGGTCGACGTTGAGCAGGCCGCGCTCCTGCACCTGGGTATAGTTGCCGTTGATCACCGGCGTGAAGCGGAACTCGTACTCGGGCGGCTTGAAGGTGGTGTCGCCCTTGGTGACGTCGAGCGTCAGGATCAGGTTCTCGATGGCCGACAGCTGGTTCGGGCGGCCGAACGTGTCGAGCTGGCCGGTGTGTTCGGTGGTGGCGACGCCGACCGGCACGGGTTTCGAGCGCGCCTCGAAGATCGTGTCCGAGATCGCCGACAGGTTGACGAACCAGTCGTCGAAGACCGGCTTGTCGCCCTTCAGCACGTTCTGGTGATAGGGATCGAACAGGCTGGTCGGCGGCGTGATGCTGTCCAGGATGCGCCAGCGGTCGGGCACCGGCACCATCTCGTAAGGCGCGGTCGGCTGCGGCGGCGGCAAGGCGCCCGGGTTGTCGGTGGGCGGCGACGGCGGCCGGACGGTCGGCGCGACCGGGGGCGCGCCGGGGCGTTCGAGCTCGACCGCGGCCAGTTGTTCGGGCGGGGTCATGGCGCTGCCGTCCGAGGCGGCGGCCGGATGCGCCGTCAGCAGCAGTCCGGCGGCGACCGCGCCCGCGGCGGCGGCCCTGCTTGGCTTCGACATGGTGCTCATCGGCCCTGGCAGACGTTGTTGTCGTTGGAGTCGATGAAGGGCGAGTACGGGCAGTTGACGTAGCGCAGCCGCGTGCCACCCGGCCCCAGCGTGTCCGCGCGACGGAACCCGGGCGCGTTGTTGACCCCGTTGTTCAGCACGCCGGCGGCGTTGGACAGTCCCAGAAACGCGACCATGTCGTCCTGGTCGACGCCGTCGCCGGACACCCCGACGCCGCCGACCAGCTGATTGCCGCGGTAGATCGGCACGCCGCCCGGGAAGATCTGGATGCCGTCGGACAGGAGGGCGCCGGCCGGGCTGCCGCTGGGCGTGCAGCTGGCCGCCGTGTCGGCGAAGCTGCCCGGCGCTTCCAGATGATAGATGTGCTGCAGCACGCCGCCGCCGACCAGGTCGAGCTGGATGCCGTCCGAGAACGGCGTGGTGTCGGACAGGCTGAGGCTGAGCGGGCCGTTGGCGTGGCCATCGACGCCGTCGGGGTAGAACGGCCGGGCCAGGTTGCCGATGGCGCGCGCCGAGAACGCGATGTTGTTGGCGAAGATGCCTTGGCCGAGGAAGCTGCGCGCCGCCGCCAGATAGGAGGTGGCGCCGGCCGTGTTGCTCAGGATCGACGCGGCGTCGGGGCGCGAGAACAGGGCCGCCGTGCGCGCCTTCTGGACCGCCACGTCGATGCCGAAGTTCGGGCCGTCGGGGGTGCGCGCCAGGCCCAGGATGGTGCCGTCATAGTCGACCACGGTCACCGTCACCTGGGCGGTGCTGCCCAGCGGCTCGCGGATCTGGCCGCGGGCATGGTTGGCGACCATCAGCCCCTGGCGGATGATCTCCTTGACCTCGCTGGCCTTGAGCGAGGCCGGGAGCGCAGTGCCGTCCTTCGGCAGGTAGCGCGGAGCGCCGGCCTGGTCATAGAGGATGAAGGCGCCAAGATCGGAGAAATTACCGGTGTTGTCCAGCTGGATGCCAGATCCGGGCTGGCCGAACTCCTGCCCGCGCCGGAGGCCGCCGGTGTAGTAGTCGGGCACCGGCACCAGGGTCGAGCCCGCGTTCAGGAAGTCGGTGAGGCTGAGCTGCGGGCCGTTGGTCGACCACAGCGCGCTGGTGTCGCTGTTGGAATAGCGCAGGCTGTGGCCGCCGGCGGTGATGCGGTCGGCGCGGATGTTGGCCGGGGGCTCGAAGCCGACCGTGCCGGCCAGCGCGATCACCTCGTCCAGGTCCTGGGTGATCGAGTGGAAATTGAAGTCGGCGCCGTACACGCCATCGGCGATCGCGCCGACGCCGCCGACCATGTCGCCGTTCTTGTAGAGCGGGAAGCCGCCAGGATCGGCCGACAGGCCCAGCGGCGATCGCTGCGGGCCGACGCTGCCGTTGCTGACCCGGTTCGACAGGTCCGAGCAGGGCAGCGAGCTGAACTGCACGCCATAGAGCGGGCCCGAGGGCTGGAAGCGCTCGCCCGGGTCGAAATGCTCCTGGACGATCTGGTTGGCGGTGCGGGTGGTGAAGGCGTTGCCGTTCGAGGACAGGAACGCGCCGGTGAAGGCCTTGGCGATCGCCGCCCCGGTGTCGGGGATGTAGGCGCCATTGATCCCGACATTGCTGCCATGGGGGTTGAAGGCGACGCGGACCTGGGCGCCACCGCCATTGGCCCCGGGCATGCGCATCACGGCCAGCACGTTGCCTTCACGGTCGAGCACCGCGATCACTGCCGGCGCATTGCGCGCCTGCGCCTCGCGGGCGACCTGCGCCAGCACCTGCGCGACGTCGGACGGCTCCAGGCGCGCCGCCTCCGCCCTGCCGGCCCCGAGGGCCAGCAGGGCAGAGGCGGCGAGGAGCGTGCGCCGGATCCTGCCGGCGGTGGCCTCAGCGCTGGGCTTCATGGATGACCTTGATCCGATCATTTTGATGGAATTCATGACAACTCGCGCAATTGGAGGCGACCTTGCCGAAGCTCGGCCGCTCGCCGCTATGGCAGGTCCGGCACTCGGTGATGCTCGGCATGATCAGGTCGGTGCCGGTTTCGGAGGCCTTGGCGTCGTGGCAGGAGGCGCAGTCCGTGGTCACGTGCTTGGAGTGATCGAACTGGCTGAGCGGCATCACGCTGACGGCCTGGCGCACCGGTGCCACCGACCATTCCAGCGGCTTGCCCTCGGGCGGCGGCTGGACCACGTGGCAGTAGCGGCAGGTCGTCTGGCTGTAGATCCGCGCCAGCACGGTGGCGGCCTGGGTCTCGATGTCGGCGTTGATGGTATCGGGGGTCGGCGGCGTGGCCGGGGCCGGAGCGGGCTCTGGCGCGGCCTGGGGCAGGCCGAGCTGGGCGCCACGCGGGGCGGCGGCCGGCATCGTCGCCGGCGCCTGTTGCAGGCCGAGAGCGATCCGGCTGTACAGGCCGATGACCGTCTCGGCGACCAGCTTGGTGTTGCCATGCGGCAGCACCCAGTCCGGGTTCTTCGGATCGAACCCGAGGGTATGGCACTGGATGCAGCTCTGTTCCATGACCACCGGCTTCATCAGGCGGCCGCTGGCATCGGGCACGTGGCAGCTCTGGCAGTCGAGCTTGGTCATGCCCTTCGGGCCCAGGATCCCCCGCTCGGCCAAATGGATCTTGTGGTTGAAGCGCATGTTCGACTGGTTGACCGGCTTGTCGTCCAGGCTCACGCGCTGCAGCTTGGCGCTGCCGGGCTCAACGGGCACCGAGACGCGGAACTGCGGGTGGTTGGTCGCAAAATCGGTGACGTTCAGGATCTTGCTCTGCGGCCACCGGCCCTTGATGTCGCCATGGCATTGGGCGCAGGACGCCTGGTCGTCGCGCACCGGCTGGACCGGGCCGCGATGCTCGGTGTGGCAGCTGGTGCAGCCTTCGGCGGCGACGTTGAACAGCGCCGGGTCGGCGTGATGCTTGAGCGTGGTGTGGCAGGCCAGGCAGGTCTCGCTCGCCACCGGCTGGAACGGCCCGGAATGGCAGGTCCGGCAGTCGGCGATCGCCCCGGCATGGACGTTGGACACCGCACCCGAGCTCCACGCCAGCCGCGCCGTGACCGCCCAGCCGGACGGCGCCGTGCCGGGCGCCACCTTCATGCTGCTGCCGGCCAGCGGCAGGATCAGCGCCACCACGGCGGCAACCAGGAACGTCGCCCAGGACAGCTTGCGCATGCTGGGCGCAAGCTCGGTGAAGTCCTTGATCGGCGGCCGCGTGACCTCGCCGGTGTCGTCGTTGCGCCCGACGCGCTCGGCCGCGATCGCCAGGTCGAACTCGGGCGCGGTCTCGATGCTCAGCAGATAGGGGCCGATCTGGACTTGATCGCCCGCCGACAGCCGCGACTTGGCCATGCCGTGGCCGTTGACCGCGATCTCGGCCTGGCCGAGCCGCGCGATCTCGATGCCGTCGGCGGTCTGCTCGATCTCGGCATGGTCGAGCGCCACCGACTTGTCGTGCAGATAGATGTCCGCCGACGCGTTGCGGCCGATGGTCAGCTTATCGGCGGTGAACTCGCGCTCGCGCCGAAGCGGGTCCCCGTCGGGGCGGGGGATGATGGTGGTCAGGCGGATGCGCACGGGCGGGCTACCAATAGAAGACGGCGATGATATGCGCGGTAAGCGCCGCGAGCAGGCCAGTCGCCAGCGGCACATGCACGTACAGCCAGACCCGCATCAGGGCCCGCCACTGATATTCCCGCCGGACCCGGGTCAGCAGGCCGGACTTGCGGCGCAACAGCGACAGCGCCCGGTTGGCCGCGAGTGCGGTATCTTCCGAGCCGCCGGTCGGCATGGCTTCGACCTGGGCGATCGCGGGGGCGACGCGGTCGTCATGAACCCGGCCGGTGATCTGCTGCCAGGCGGTGCGGCCGACCACCGGTTCCTCGCCCACGGCCGCCAGCAGCGGTGCGCCGCTGATCTCGCGGGCGATCGCCATCAGCTCGCGATCGAGGGCCGACAGCCGGGCCAGGATGACGTCGACGGTCAGGTTGCTGCGCCCGCGCGTGATCTCCGACGGATAGCGCAGATATGTGACGACCCCGAACGCGCCGCTCAGGATCACCAGCATCATCAGCACATAGGCGAGCGTGTGGATGTTCCAGCCGAACAGGAAGCCGGTGTGCAGCGTCGCCACCACGATCAGCGCCAGGCCCAGCCAGATGTGCGCCGAGAGCCAGGCCTGCAGCTTGGGGCCGGTGGCGCTGTAGGCGCGCTTGCGCACGCCGAACCAGGTCAGCCAGACGATCAGCAGCGCGCCGATGGTGCCGAGCGTATAGCCGACCCAGCTCGCGCCGCTGCGCACGCCGATCGCCGGCACGATCGCGATGTAGGCGACCAGCGAGCCTACGGCCAACACCACCGCCGCGATGAAGTAGCGGTAGTGGCGGTAGCTGAGCACGGTCGGGCTCATCGCGCACCGGCCACGGGCGCGGCGGGCGCCGCGCCGCCGGAAGTTCGGATCGCCATGGTCAGCCCTGCATGGTGTGGATCAGGTTGACGAAGCGCTCGGGCTCGACGCGCAGCGCGGCCCCGGTCGGGCAGGCATTGACGCAGGCCGGCCCGTGCGGCCGGCCGCTGCACAGATCGCACTTGACCGCCAGCTTGTGCGGATGGTGGTCGGGGCCGTGCGCCGCCGGATGGCCGTTGCCGGTACCGAACAGCAGCGACAGCAGCCGGTTGCGCGGCTTGCGGTGCTCGACCTCGGCCATCTGGATGACGCCGTAGGGGCAGTTGCGCTGGCAGTTGCCGCAGCCGATGCACTTCTCGTGGTCGATCACCACTTCGCCGCTGCTCAGGCGGTTCAGGGCATCGGGCGGGCAGTCGGCCATGCAGTGCGGATGCTCGCAGTGGCGGCACGAGGTTGGCACATGCAGCATGGCGAAGGTCGGACCGGCCTCGCGGTCGAGGCGGGACACGCCGTCATGGGTGTCGGCGCAGGCCTTCTCGCAATTGTCGCAGCGTACGCACAGCGACTCGTCGATCAGCAGGATGTCCTGCGCCTCGGCACCGCCGTTCAGCAGGAAATAGTCGATCAGCTTGCCGGTCTCGGGGCGGATCTCCTCGGGCGGCGTCGGGAACACCCGGATGATCGAGTCCCGCAGGGCCGGGTACTGCTCGAGCAGCGCCCGGCACTTCTCGCCGTTGATCCGGATCGCTTCGGTCGCGACCGCCGCCTTGACCGTGGCGTTGCGCACGGTGCGCCGGATCAGCGCCACCTCGCCGACATAGCGGCCCGCCGGCACGTAGTTGATCGTCTGCTCCTGGCCGCCGATGGTCTTGGTCACCACCACCGAGCCGCTGGCGATCAGATACATGCCGTCGTCGGCCGCGCCCTCGCGCAGCAGGATCTCGCCCGGCCGGAAATTGACCATCTCGGCGGTCGCGATGACGTCGGCGGCGGCCTCGCGCGGGGCGGCCGGGGTCACCATGCCGTAAATCAGGCGGGCGACCGAGGCCTGGTAGATCGCGCGATGGATCACCGGGTCGCGGCGCATCAGTCGGATCACCGCGTTGCGCGGGATCTCGATCAGCAGGCTGGGCTCGACCGCGGTCACCGTGGCGGTGCGGCGCCGCCCCATGACGACGCAGATCTCGCCGAAGAAGGCGCCGGTGGGCAGGGTGACGGTCGGGGCGTCCGGCGCCTCGACCTTGACCGAGCCCTTGAGGATCGCGAAGACCGACTGGGCGCGCTCGTTGATCTTGAACACCGTCTCGCCGGCGCGCTTGGGATGGATCTCGCTGGACAGCAGGACCTCGCGCACCTGCATGGTGGTCTGGCTGGCCAGCAGCGAGCCTTCGGCACGCGCCAGCTGCACCAGCTCCTGCACGCTCATGTCGACCTTCGCGGCCTTGAGCTTGTCCTTGAGCAGATCCTCGTCGACCGGCACCACCGGCTGGTTCAGGATGAACTCGACGACGTCGTGGCCCTGGTTCAGGCAGTGCTTGATCAGCGGATAGCCGGTCAGCGCCCCCACCAAATACAGCCCGGGCACCTCGGTCTGGTAGTCGTCGCCCACCGATGGCACGGCGTTGGGGTTCGGTGAATCGAACTTGATGCCGCAGTCTTCCAGGAACTTGCGCGGCGGCTGGGCGCCGATGCGGGCGATGACCCGGTCGCAGCGGAGATGATTGTCGCCGTCGGGCGTCTCGACCATCAGGCCCCAGTCCTCGACGGCCGTGGTCTTGGCGCGCGTGATCACGGTGATCGCGCCGTCCTTGATCTTGCCCTTGAGCAGCGAGACGTTGGCCGGCTTGGCGTGGATGAACTCCTCCAGGTTGTGGAGCAGGGTCACCCGATTGTGGCCGCACAGGCTGAGGGCGTTCTCGATGCCGGCGTCGCCGCCGCCGATCACGACGATGCGCTCCTCGGCATAGTCCCGCGGGTCGTCGAGCTGGTAGCCGATCCAATCCCGCTCCGATCCCGGCAGGCCGAGCTTGCGGATGTTGCCCTGCATGCCGATCGCCAGCACCACCGCGTCAGCGGTGATCGGCGCCTGGCCAGCGATCTCCAGCACGAAGTGCCCGTCCTCCTTGCGCAGGCGGGTGACCTCGCTCTTCAGGCGGACATTGCACTTGGCCGCGGCCTCGTCGAATCGCCCCAGCACCTCCTCGCGCGGACCGCTGGTGAAGGCGACGTCGCTGCGCAACGGATAGGGCAGCTCGGGCGTCGCCATCACGTGCTTGCCCTTGAAGTACTTGTAGATCGTGTCCGACAGGTGGTCGGTGCGCTCGAGCAGGACATGGGACGCCCCGCGCTCGGCCGCGCGTGCGGCCGCAGCCAGGCCCGCCGGTCCCGACCCGACGATGGCGATCTTGAAGTGCTCGGGCGATTCGGCCAACTGATACCTCCAGGGAACTAGATCTTTGCCATGACCTTGGACAGCGCGTTCAGGCTCTCCACGGTCTTGGTCGGATCATAGGCCTGCACATTCTTCATAGTGTCCTGATAGCGGCTATAGGCCGCGTAGAAATCGGCGTTCTCTTTGTCGCTGAGGGCACCCATCCGCTGCAGCGTCACCACGATCGAGTTCAGCGCCATGTAGGCCTGCTCGGCGGCCGAATAGTCGGGCTGCAGGCCGGCGACGCCCTGGTTGACGATCTTGGCCATCAGCGCCCGCATGTCCTCCTTGCCGAAGCTGTGCTTGGCCACGGCCTCCAGCAGCTTGGCGTTGGTCTGGCGCAGCTGGGTCGCGATGTCGACCACGCGCTTGGCATCCTGGTTCATGGCGCGGTGCAGGTCGAGCAGCTGGTCGCCGAAGGCCTTGGCATCCTCGGGCGCGATCTGCTCCAGCATCGCCTTCATCATCAGGGCGTTGGCGTCGTTGAACGGAACCTCGCCCGGGCCGACCACGCCGGCCAGGTCCGGCCGCGGCCGCCAGCGCAGCTGCGCCAGCGCCGCCTGGTCCTTCTCATGCGGGGCCGGAATGGCATGGTGGCAGGCATAGCAGTCGAAGAACACCAGGTCCGGCCCGCCCGAGGTCTGCGGCGAGCGCCCGCCGCCGGCCACCAGCACCTTGAGCATCTGGTCGAACTGCAGGACTTGGCCGATGGCCCAGGTCTGCACCCCGGATGCCACGTGCTTGCCCTTGGCCGCCTCGTTCTCGGCCGTGAAGTGGGCCGGCTGGATGGCGGTGAAGGTGTTGAGCTCGAAGCTGATGCGCGGATGGCCGGCGCCCATGATCCGGTGGGTGACGAACTTGGTGCCGACGCCCTCGGCCCCGGCGTCGCCGAAATGGCAGGACAGGCACAGCTTGGCGCGCGCCACCGGGTCGTCGGTCGGGTACAACCCGGCGCTGCGCAGATCGGCGCGCGTGGCGGTGCCGGTCACGTGCAGGCCCAGCCAGCGCTGCGAGCCGCCATGGCACGCCTCGCAGCCGACGCCGTTCTCCGCACTGTACAGCCGGCCGCGCTTGTCGTTGGCCACGAAGTCGGCGTGGCAGGTCAGGCATTCCGGCGCCTGCTCGGCGCTGGGCAGGCCCAGATTGACGGCGATCCGCTTGGACCGTTCGCTCTTCAGCACGGCGAACGCCAGGTGATGCTTGTCCGCGTCGGACCAGGTCAGGAACTCGTTCTGCAGGATCCGGGCGTTGGTCAGCGGCTGCGCGGCACCATGGCAGGGCGCGCCGGAGCAGCTGGTCACCCCCACATGCACGTCGGCCGCGTATTGCGGCAGCGTCTGCGCCCAGCCGGCGGCGGGCGCCAGGGCGAGGCTTCCGAACCCGAGGCCCAGCCCCAGCACGGCCGATGCGAGGCGCAGCCTAAGCGCTCCTTCGGTCCGGGTGTCGCGACGTGCGGCGGCGGTCGAAGGGCTCATCGGCGGTTCCCCTTGCGGCTGACCGGATTATTCTGCAGTTCATAACGGGCTAATGCAATGCATCGATTCGGGTCCGTACTGTTTTGCTGGCCGGCGAATCGGGGGGCAACTCGCCCAGCAGGCGCGACCAGTATTCGGCGGCGCGGATCGGATTCGACGATTGTGACGCTTGCAAGCCCGCGTACCACAGAGCCGTCGGATTGTCCGGATTTACCGACAGAATCCGGCGGACGACGTCGATCAGCGGCGGGGGCACCCGGTCGTTGCCGTCCCGGCGCATGATCTCGGCAGCATAATCGTCTAAGTAGGATGCATCGGCCGGATGCGCGATCGCACTTTGCGCGAGGCCGTCGAGCCGGCTGTCGGCGGCCGGCGCCGCCGCGGCGACCGGTTGCGCGGCCACCACCGGCGCCGTAGCCGCCGGTGGTGGCGCCGCCGCCGGTGGCGGCGCGAGCTCGGCGTCGGTCACCTGCAGCTCGCGCGCCAGCGCCTCGATCTGCTGGCGGTGCTCGGACTCGGTGGTCGCCGCCAGGGCATTGCGGACCGCCGCGACCAGGTGCTCGCGATCCTGGAGCACGCCGTAGGACCGAATCAGCCGGATCCAGCCGTCGGGATCGTTGGGCTGCTTGGCCAGGCGGTCGGCCAGCCGCCCGACCATGCCGCGAATCATGTCGGCGCGGTCGGACGCGGGCATCGCCGCAGCGGCGGCGACGTCGGCCGCGGTCGGGCCGGGCGTCGTCGGGCTCGCCTGGGCCGGGCCCGACTGGGCCGGGGCCGCAGTGACGGCCGCAGCGGCGGCGGCCGACGGCACCGGCGCGCCCGACAGCTCGGCGATCCGCTGCGACACGATCGGCCGCCACGGAGCATCGGGCGGGCTGTCCTGCAGCAGCGCCTTCAGGCCGGCCACGGCCTGCTCGGGGTGGCCGTCCTGTGCGGCGGCGATGGCCAGATAGAAGCGCGCACGGGGGTCGGTCGGCCCGGCCTTCATGAAATCGGCGCGGGCCTCGGGCGTGACCCGGCCCTCGGCGGCCTCGATCCGCGCCTCGCCGCGCAGCGACAGCAGCTGCACGTCGTCGGGCTTGAGGCCGACGGCATGGTCCAGCGCGCCCACGGCATCGGCGGTGCGGCCCAGCGACTGATAGGTCTGGGCCAGCAGCACCCAGCCCTCCAGGTCGTTGGGATCGCGCGCCAGCCGCGCCGCCAGGCGGTCGGCGGCGGCGGTCGCTTCCTGAGGGCTGGGGGCACCGTCGCCCTGGCCGTGCGGACTGCCGGTGGTGGCGACGGCGGCGCCGGCGCGCGGCGCGATCAGCTCGGGATGCCCGACCGCCAGGTAGAACCCCAGCGCCCCGACCGGCACCAGGGCGGCGATGGCGACCAGCATGCCGACCCGGGCGCCTTCGGACAGCGTTCGCGGCGGCGCGGCCGCCTGGGCCGCCACGGCAGCCAGGCGCCGACCGACTTCGATCCCGGTCGCGGTCTGGTCCGGACTGCCGGAATCCCGGGTCAGGATCTCGGCCAGCTGCTGCCGGTACTGCTCGCCCGCCTCCAGGCTCGCGCCGGGGCGGGGCGTCCGCAGCAGCGGGATCAGCAGCGTCGCCATGGCGGCCATCACCATCAGGGCCGCGATGGCCCAGAACAACACGGTCACCGGGATCAGCCCCTCAGCTGTGCGACGGTTTCGGGATCGAGCGCCCGGGCCACGACCGCCTCTTCCTCGGCGGTCAGCGGCGGCGGCGCCTCGGGCGGCTGGACCGCCGACCGCCGCCACAGGCGGGCAAAGCCCAGGGCGCCCAGGGCAACGGCCAGCACCGGCGCGCCCCACAGCAGATAGGTGCCGGGGGTCATCGGCGGCGTGAAGGTGATGAAATCACCATAGCGGGCCAGGAAGAAGGCGCGGACCTGGTCGTCGCTTTCGCCCTTCTGCAGATGCTCGCGCAAGATCCGCCTGAGGTCGGCGGCCAAGGCGGCGTGGGAGTCGTCGATCGACTGATTCTGGCACACCACGCAGCGCAGGTCCTGGCCGAGCGCCCGCGCCCGGGCCTCGAGCGCCGGGTCCTTCAACTGCTCTTCGGGCTCGACCGCGGCGGCCGGGCCGGCCAGCGCCAGGCCGAGGCCGATCGCCAGCAGGACCGCCGAGGCGCGGGCGGCGAGCCCGGCCACGGCCGCGCCGGCCCGGGCCCGCACGCCGGCCTGGACGCGGACGCGGTCGAGCAGCGCCAGCCCGCCGCCCAGCGCCATCAGCAGGGCGCCGCCCCAGATCCAGGGGATCAGCGGCCGGTAATAGGCGCGCACGGCCCAGCCGCCGTCGGGCCGGGCATCGCCCAGCACGACATAGACGTCGCTGATCCCGGTCGTGCGGATCGCGGCCTCGACCTTGTCGGTGCCGGTCGAGGGATAGACCCGCTTGGAGGAATGGAGATCGGCCAGGTGGGCGCCGCGGTACCACAGGCCGAAGGTGCCGACCTGGGCGTCGTAGTTCGGGCCCTTTTCCGGGTGAACCCCGGCGAAGCGCAGCTCGTAGCCGGCCAGCTTGACCGTCTCGCCGGCTTTCACCACCACCAGCTGCTCGGCGCTCCAGGCGGTCGAGGCGACCATGCCGGCGATCGAGATGCCGATGCCCGCATGGGCCAGGGTCATGCCGTAGGCGCGCAGCGGCAGGCCGCGGGCGCGCGCCCAGGACTGCGCCGGGCTGACCCGGAACAGCTGGACCCGGTCGGCCCATTCGGTGACCGCGCCGACCCCGACCCAGGCCGCCAGCGCCATGCCGACCAGGGCCATGATCGGACCGCCGTCATGGAGGTAGGTGTAGACCGCGGCCACGGCGACAACCGCGGCGGCGGCGGCCAGCAGCCGGCTCAGCGCCGCCGCCAGATCGCCCTTGCGCCAGGCCAGCAGCGGGCCGATCGCCACCGCCACCGACAGCGGGATCATCAGCGGCACGAAGGTCCGGTCGAAATAGCCGGTGCCGACCGACAGCTTGTCGCCGGTGGTCATCTCATAGAACAAGGGATAGAGGGTGCCCATGAACACGGTGCAGGCGGCGGCCGACAGCAGCAGGTTGTTGAGCACGACCGCGCCTTCGCGGCTGATCGGCCGGAACAGGCCGGTGGCCCCCAGCCGCGGCGAGCGCAGCGCGAACAGCCCGAACGCCCCGGCCACGGCGACCGCCATCAGGCCCAGGATGAACACCCCGCGCGCCGGGTCGATGGCGAAGGCGTGCACCGAGGTCAGGATGCCCGAGCGCACCAGGAAGGTGCCGACCAGGCTGAGCGTGAAGGTCATGATCGCCAGCAGCACCGTCCACACATTGAGGGCGTCGCGCCGCTCCAGCACGATCAGGGAGTGGATGAGGGCGGTGCCGACCAGCCACGGCATGAACGAGGCGTTCTCGACCGGGTCCCAGAACCACCAGCCGCCCCAGCCGAGGGTGTAGTAGGACCACCAGCTGCCCATGGCGATGCCGACGGTCAGCGCGCACCACGAGATCAGGGCATAGGGCCGGGTGCAGCGCGCCCATACCGGGTCGACCCGGCCCTCGATCAGGCCGGCGGCGGCGAACGAGAACGCCGTCGAGAACCCGACATAGCCGAAATAGAGGAACGGCGGATGGAAGGCCAGGCCCGGATCCTGCAGCAGCGGGTTGAGGTCGCGGCCCTCGAGCGGCGCCGGGAACACACGGTCGAACGGGTTCGACGTCATGATGATGAACAGCAGGAAGCCGACGCCCAGCAGACCCTGGACCGCCAGGGTCCGCGCCGCCAGGCCGCGCGGCATGTGGCTGGCGCGGCTGGCGACCAGCCCGCCGAAAATGGCGAGCATCAGCACCCACAGCAGCATCGAGCCCTCGTGGCTGCCCCACACGCCGCTCACCTTATAAAGGAGCGGCTTGGCGGTGTGGGAGTTCTCGACCACGTTGGCGACCGTGAAATCCGAGGTCACGTGCGCCGTCACCAGCGCCGCGAAGGCGATTGCCAGGAACCCCAGCTGGCCGAACGCCGCCGGCCGCGCCAGCGCCATCAGCCGAAGATCGCGGCGATGGGCGCCGATCAGCGGCACCGTGCCTTGGGCCAGGGCAGTAAGAAGGGCCAGGATCAGCGCTAGCTGGCCCAGTTCGGCTGTCATCCCGTGTCTCCGTCAGTCGCCGGTCTTTTACTTTTCCGTCATGACAACTGTAGCGTCCAGGGCGCCGGCCGCCAGCCGTTCGCGATGGAATGCGACCACGCCGTCGTCGGGTCGCTTGGCCGCCAGGTCGTCGAGGGCGGCGCGCGCCGCGGCGTCGCCGGCCTCGAGCCGGGCGTAGGCGGCGCGGTAGGCGGCCATGTAGGGCGAGGCATCGTCCTCGGCCGACAGCGGTTCCCACAGCTCCAGGGCCTCGGTCTTGCCCTTCAGCACGAAGCGGCCGATCGGCCGGGCCCGGGCATCGCCCGCCGCCGCGCGGGTGCGCCCCGACACGCACAGGCGGCTGTGGAAGTACTTATTCATGCCCTCGATGCGCGAGGCGGTGTTCACGACATCGCCCAAAGCCGAGTATTTCAGGCGCTGCATCGACCCGACATTGCCGACCACGGCGACGCCCGTGTGCACGCCGATGCGGGTGTGGCCCCAGGGAATGCCCTCGGCCTGCCGCTCCTGGCGGAAGCGCTCGGCAAAGGCGTCGATGCCGCGCGCCGCGGCCAAGGCGCGGCGGGCGTGGTCGGGTTGCTCGATCGGCGCTCCGAAGAAGGCCAGGATGGCGTCGCCGATGAACTCGTTGACCATGCCGCCCTGGTCCAGCACCTCGGCGCAGGCGCCCTCCAGGTAGCGGTTCAGCATCGGCGCCACGACGTCGGGGCCAAGCTGTTCGGACAGCGTCGTGAAGCCGGCGATGTCGGTGAAGATGAAGCTCATCTCGCGCCGCTCGCCGCCCAGTTTCAGGCGCTCGGGGTCGGCCAGCAGCTGGTTGACCAGGGGCGCCGACAGGTAGCGGCCGAAGGCCTCGCGGATCATCGACCGGTCGCGCTCGGTGCGCAGCCGTTCGATCGCAGTGCCGCTGGCGAACAGGATGAAGGTGGTCAGCACCGCCGGACTGGGGTCGACCAGCAGCCCGTGGCCGCGATAGGCGTAGAAGGCGGCGCCGGCGAGCCCGACGGCCAGGGCCGCGGCGAGAGCGGCGCCGGTGGCGACGCGCAGCTGGCCGACCACCGCCAGGGTCAGCGCGCCGGCAGCCAGCACCGCGATCCGCTCGACCCCGGTCGCCCAGTCGGGATGGACCAGCCAGTCGCCGGTCAGCACCTGCTCCAAGGCCTGGGCGTAGATCTCCAGGCCCGGCATGGTGCCGACGGCGGTCGATTTCGGGTCGCCGAGCCCCTCCGCCGTGACGCCGATCAGCGCGATCTGGCCGTCGAGGGGGGCGGTTCCGGCTCCACCCTGCAGCAGCTGGGTGGCGGTCAGGACGCGCTCCGGCCGATGCGGCGTCAGGTGCAGGCGCAGGGCGCCATCGGGCTCGGTCGGCACCACCGCGGCGCTGTCGCCGCTGCCGACCTCGATGCTGACCACGCCGGCGCCGGGGCCGGTCTCGCCGGCGGCGCCCACCGACTTGACGCGGAAGGACTGGTCGCCGACGGCCAGCCGCAGGAGCTCCGTGACCACCGTCGGATAGATCTGGCCGCCCGTGACAACCATGAGCGGCAACGTGCGCAGCACGCCGTCGGGGTCGGGGCGGGCGAGCAGGCCGCCATTGCCGGCGGCGGCCTGCTCCAGCGGCGCGAGGTCGGGCACCGAGCCGGCGCAGCGGGGCGCCGTTGCCGGCACGGGGCCCAGGAAGGCGACGCCCGCCACGCGCCGGGGCGGCCGCGGCCCCGGGCTGTCGGCGCAGCCGAAGGCCAGGACCGTCGGCAGCCGTGTGATCGCCTGGGCCAACGCGCGGTCGGTGTCGGGCAGGCCGGCCTGGATCTCGGCCGGCAGCGGCCGGCCGCGCGCCGCCAGCGCATCGGCGATGCGGCTCGGCGAGACCCGGTCGGGTTCGGCGAAGTAGACGAACAGGGCGGCGCCGACGGCGCCGGCGCTGCGGACCGTGTCCAGCAGCCGGGCAATCTGGTCGCGCGGCCACGGCCACTGGCCGAAACGCTGGAGAGCGTCGTCATCGATCGCGACGATGCGGATGGGCATGGGTTGGTACGCGCGGGGCGCTGCGATCTGGAACAGGTCGAACACCGCCGCCTGCAGCCGCCGCAGTGGCTCGGGGGACTGCAGGGTGAGCGCGAAACAGCCGGCCAGCAGCGCCAGGCCGACCAGCCGGTCGGGCCGGACGGCCCGTGCAGCCGCCCGGCGCAGCCGTGGCCGCGTGGGCCGAATGCGCGCTGCGGCGGCAGAGGACGTCATCGCGGCCTCACAGCCTGGAATGCGGGGCGGGGCATGCGCTTCGCCATAGGCGCATCGACATGTTTCCCGTATTTTGCGGGCGCCGGAACGCTAGAGTTGTTCGGTTAACGAAACATTTCCAAGCCGCCGCCGACACTGCCGGCCTGGCGCGTCCTCCTGGTTCATCGAGCGGCTCCATGGTCCCTATCGGCGTCTCGCGGCGGGTCTCCCTACGGCCGGGCCGGCCCTCCGCCCAAGCCGGCTTCACCCTGTTGGAGCTGATGGTCGTGCTGACCATCCTCGGGCTGCTCGCCTTCGTGGCGGCGCCGCCGTTCCTGCGCTATCTGAGCCAGGGCCGGACCGAGGCGGCGCGCCTCCAGATCCAGGGGCTGGGGTCGGCGCTCGACCTTTATGCCTTCGACGTCGGCCGCTATCCGTCCGCGCAGGAAGGCCTGGCCGCGCTCGTGTCACGGCCGAACGGCACCGGCAACTGGAACGGCCCTTATGTCAAGCGGCCCGAGATGCTGACCGACCCCTGGGGTCATCCCTACCGCTACCGGATCCCCGGCGAGCACGGGCAGTACGACATCTGGAGCCTCGGGCCGCGCGGCACCGACGGCGGCGAGGCCGACAGCGGTGACCTGCGCAGCTGGTAGCGCCCAGGACCGCGGCGACGCCGGCTTCACGCTCCTGGAGCTGATGGCGGCGTTGGCGATCGCCGGGCTCCTGGCGTGGGTCGCGCTGCCGGCGTTCGGCCGCCGGCCGGCGCCGACACCCGAGCTGCTGGCCCGCGACCTGCAGGCGGCGCTGCGCGACACCCGCACCCAGGCGCTGGCCACCGGCCGGACCGCCGCCTTCGTCCTGGACCTGGCGCACCGGCGCTACGCCGGCGCCGGCGACCGGCCGCGGGCGCTGCCGGCCGACGCCACCGTCAATCTGCACACCGATGCCGCGCTTGTTGCGGGCGGCATCGGCCGCATCGCCTTCTATCCCGACGGCGGGGCCAGCGGCGGCAGCCTGCGCGTCGAGCGCGGCGGCCGCGCCGCGACCGTGACCGTGGACTGGCTGACGGGAGCGGTCCGCCGTGGGCCGTGACGCCCTGTCCCGGACCCGGGGCTTCACGCTGCTCGAGATCGCGGTGGCGCTGGCCGTGCTGGGCGCGGTGCTGGCGGCCGTGCTGCCGCAGCTCTCGGACGCGCTGCGCGCCGCGGTGCGCGCCGGCAACGAGCGCGAGGCGGTCCTGCTCGCCCAGTCCAAGCTGGCCGAGCTGGAGGCGGCGCCGGTGTTGGGCGAGGCCAGCGGCGCGCTGCCGCGCGGCTATGGCTGGCGCAGCACGGTGCAGCGGTTCGGCGGCCCGGCGGCGGCCTATCGGGCGACGGTGGCGGTGTCGTGGAACGGCGGCCGCCGCAGCGTCAGCCTGACCACCGTGCTGCTGGCGCCCGCACCATGAATCGCCAAGCCGGCTTCACGCTCATCGAGCTGTTGGTGGCGGCCACGCTGCTCGGCCTGCTGGTGGCAGCGCTGGCCGGCGGCATCCGGTTCGGGGCGCGCGCCTGGGAGTCGGTGGATGCCGGGCTGGACCGCGGCGAAGCCGTCGCGGCGGCCCAGCGGGTGCTGCGGCGCGTGATCGAGCGCGCGGTGCCGCCGGCTGCGCCGGACGGCTTTGCCGGCCCGGACGGCTTTGCGGGGCGGGCGGACGGCGTTGCGTTCGTGGCGCCCTTGCCCGAGCGGGTGGCCGCGCCCGGCCTCGATCGGGTCGAGCTGTCGCTGCGCGGCGGTCGCCTGGATCTCGCCTGGGCCAGCGCCGATCCCAGCGGCCGGGCCGCCGGCCGCAAGACGCTGCTGGACGGCATCGCGAGCGGCCGGTTTTCGTACTATGGTCGAAAGAATGGGCAACCGGCTGCGGCGTGGCACGATGACTGGACCGCTCAGCCGGCCCTGCCGCGCATGATCGCGCTGCAGCTGCGCCTGTCCGCGCCCGCCGAGGCCTGGCCGACCCTGGACGTCGCCTTGCCGGCCGAGCCAGACCCGGCGGCGGGGCGGCCGTGACCGCGCGCGAGGCGATGTTCTCCGGCGACGGCCGGGCCGATGCCCGGCCGCGTGGCCCGCGCGGCTGGCTGAGCGTGCGCCGCCGCCGGCTGGTTGCGACGTTGGAGCCCGGCGCGGTCGCCTTCTCGGTGCTGGTCGGTGCGCGGGCGCGGCGCCTGGGCGTGGTGCCGCTGCCGCTCGGCACCCGTCCTGGGTTGCCGCCAGCGGTGGCGGCGCTGGGGCTGAACGCGCGGCTGGAGCTGCATCTGCCGGCCGCGGCGGCGTTGCGCAAGACCGTGCGCCTGCCAGCGGCGGCCCGGTCCAACCTGCGCGCGATCCTGGCCCTGGAGATGGACCGCGAGACGCCGTTCGGGGCCGAGGCCGTGGCGTTCGACCACCGTATCCTGGCGCGCGACCGCGGCGCGCTGGTGATCGAGCTGCTGGTGGTGCCCCGGCGCGCCCTCGACCCGGCGCTGGAGCCGCTGGCGCGATTAGGCCTGGCGCCGCAGCGGATCACGGTCGCCGGCCCGGCCGGCGACGGCTTCAACCTGGCGATGCCGGCCGCGGCGCCGGTGTCACCGCGGCGGACCGGGGCCCTGGCCGGGCTGGTGCTGGCGCTGGCGGCAGCGCTGTTCGCGACCGATCACTGGCAGGCCGCCGACCGCACCGCCCGGCTGGAGCGGGTGCAGGCCGATGCGGACTTGGCCCGGGCGCTGCAGCAGCGGCTGGGGGCCCCCGGGCGCGACGCCGCGGCCCTGCGGCAGGGCCGGCCGCCGATGACCGAGGTCCTGGCGGCGCTGACCCGGGCGCTGCCCGACGGCACGTGGCTGGAACGCCTTTCGATTACCGACGGCGCCCTCGACATGACCGGTTTGGCGCCCGACGCCGCCGCCTTGATCCCGCTCCTGGAGCGGACGCCGCCCTTCCGCAACGTGCGGTTCGCCGGTGCGGTGGTGCGCGACATGCGGGTCGGCCGCGAGCGCTTCCAGATCACCCTGGACCTGGCGGTGCCGCGATGACCGTGGCGGGCGCTCGGCCGCACCGGGCCACGGCTGCGGCCCTGCTGCTGGCGGCCGGGCTGGCCGCCGGGCCGGTGCTGGAGCATCTGGGCGCCGACATAGAGGGCCGCGCGGCGGTTGCAGCGCGCTTGGCGACGGCCGAGCGTTGGGCGGCCGAGCTGCCGCGGTTGCGCGCGGCGGCGCGGGCGCCGGCCGCCACCGGCCTGGCCGGCGCCACCGACAGCCTGGCCCAGGCCGACCTGCAAGCGCGGCTGCGCCGGATGGCGGAGCAGGCCGGGCTGGTCGTCACCTCGGCCGAGCCGCAAGCGGTCGCCCCGGGCGCGGTGGCTGTCGCGGTCGGCTTGTCGGGATCGCTGGCGGCAATCCAGCGATGCCTTCATGCCATCGAGACCGGCAGTCCGGCCATGGCCGTCGACCGCCTGTCGATGGAGCCGGCGGGCGGCCCGCCCGCGCCCGAGCCGGCGCTGCGCATCGCGCTGACCGTGCGTGCGCTGCGGAGTTCGGGACCGTGACCCCGCGCGCGGCCTTCGATCTGGCGCTGGGGGTGGCGGCGCTCGGCCTGGCGGCGCTGCTGGCGTCCGAGCTGGCGGCCGGCGCCGGCATTGCGGCGCCGGTGCCGAAGCCG
>CAZEFK010000103.1:0-25595 GCA_964511405.1 uncultured Comamonadaceae bacterium
GGCGATGGCGGCGGCGCGGTCGGCGGCGGCCGGGTCGGCCTCCACGACCGTGCCGACCACCCGGCTGCGGTCGGCCGGATCGGTCACCGGCCGGCCCTGGCCGGCGCCGCCGGCGCGCCACGGCCGCTTCAGCGCCTCGGCCATCGCCGCCAGCACCGGCTCGACCGCATCGGGGTCGGCCAAGTCCAGGCCGCGGCTGTTGGCGCGGTCGGGGCGGTAGAGGTCGGCCGGCAGCGGGATCCGCGGATGCGGCTTCACGTCGAGCGCCCGCCAGGCCGCCACCGGGTCGGCGACGATGCGCTCGGGCGGGATGGCCGGGTCCTGCAGCCGGTTCACGAAACTGCTGTTGGCGCCGTTCTCCAGCAGACGGCGCACCAGATAGGCCAGCAGGTCCTCGTGCCCGCCGACCGGGGCATAGACCCGCACCGGCATCGTGGGCCCGACCACCGGCGCGTACAGCAGCTCGCCCATGCCGTGCAGGCGCTGGAACTCGAAGCCCCCATCGGTCCCGGCCATCTCCTGCACATAGGCGATGGTGTGGGCGTTGTGGGTCGCGAATTGCGGATAGAACAGGTCGCGCCGGGCCAACAGGGCGCGGGCGCAGGCGAGATAGCTGACGTCGGTGGCGACCTTGCGGGTGAACACCGGATAGCCCGGGAAGCCGCGCTCCTGGGCGGTCTTGATTTCGGTGTCCCAATAGGCGCCCTTGACCAGCCGCACCGGCATGCGCCGGCCGGTCCGCCGCGCCAGGTCGGCCAGCCAGTCGATCAGCGGCCGGCAGCGCTTCTGATAGGCCTGGATCGCCAGGCCGAACCCGTCCCACCCGGCCAGCGCCGGGTCGGCGGCCACGGCCTCGATGATATCCAGGCTGATCTCCAGCCGGTCGGCTTCCTCGGCGTCGACGCACAGCGCGATGCCGTGGCGCTTGGCGGCCTTGGCCAGGTCGCCCAGGCGCCGGACCAGCGCCGGCACGGCCGTGCCGCGATGGGTCGCCTCGTAGCGCGGCTCCAGGGCCGACAGCTTGACCGAAATGCCCGGACCCTCGATCGGGCCGCGACCGGCCGAGCGCGCGCCGATGGCGTCGATCGCCTGGGCATAGCTGTGGAAATAGCGCTCGGCGTCGGCGGGGGTCCGCGCCGCCTCGCCCAGCATGTCGAAGCTGTGGCGCCAGCCCTTGGGCCAGTCGGGCTGGGCGCGGTCCAGGGCCTCGGCGATGGTGCGGCCCATGACGAACTGGCGGCCCAGGATGCGCATGCCCTGGCGCATGGCCTCGCGGATAACAGGCTCGCCGGCGCGCTTGACCATGCGGTTCAGCAGCATGCGCGGCTGGCGGGCCTCCTGCTCGTCGAGCGTGATGACCCGGCCGGTCAGCATCAGCGCCCAGGTCGAGGCGTTGACGAACAGCCCGGCGCCCTTGCCTAGATGCTCCTCCCAATGCAGGCCGCCGATCTTGTCGTTGATCAGGCGGTCGGCGGTGGCGGCATCGGGAATCCGCAGCAGCGCCTCGGCCAGGCACATCAGGGCGATGCCCTCGCGCGTCTGCAGGCCGAACTCCTGCAGAAAATCGGCGATTTCGCCCGAGGGCCGGTAGCTGCGCCGGGCCCGCGCCACCAAGTCGAGGGCCCGGCGCTCGACCGCCGCCGCGGCCCCGGCGTCGAGGCCGGCGGCGTCGGCCAGGGGACCCGTCACCTGGGCTTCGTCGCCCCGATAGGCTCGGCGCAAGGCATCCCGCGTGGCCATCGATTCGTCTCCCCCGCTTGGCTCCTTCGTTCTAGCCCCCGCGGGACCCGGCCGCCATCCTGCTGCGGACGCCGCGCTTGCACCGGCGGCCCCGCCCCCCGTATTAAGCCGCTGACATGCCCGCCGACGCCCTCGACCTGGCCCCCATCGCCGCCGACGTCCGGTTCGCCGACCTCCGGATCGCCGTGCTGGTGCCGTGCTACAATGAAGAGCGCACCATCGCCGAGGTGGTGGCGGGCTTCCGCGCGGCGCTGCCCGCGGCCACGGTCCATGTCTACGACAACAATTCGCGCGACCGCACGGTCGAGCTGGCCCGCGCGGCCGGCGCCGTGGTCGGGCGCGAGCCGCTGCAGGGCAAGGGCAATGTCGTGCGCCGGATGTTCGCCGACATCGAGGCCGACGTCTATGTCATGGTCGACGGCGACGCCACCTACGACGCCGCGGCCGCGCCCGAGCTGGTGCGCCGGCTGGTCGACGAGAACCTCGATATGGTCAACGCCACGCGCGTCGCCACCGCCCAGGAGGCCTACCGCCTGGGCCACCGCTTCGGCAACGTCATGCTGACCTCGATCGTCGCCTTCATCTTCGGCGACCGCTTCAAGGACATGCTGTCGGGCTACCGGGTGTTCTCGCGCCGGTTCGTGAAGTCGTTCCCGGCGCTGGCGACCGGCTTCGAGATCGAGACCGAGCTGACGGTGCACGCCCTGGAGCTGGCGATGCCGATCGCCGAGGTCGCCACCGAGTACCGCGCCCGGCCGGCCGACTCGCCCAGCAAGCTCAGCACCTACAAGGACGGCCTCAAGATCCTGCTGATGATCCTGCGCCTGGTGAAGGAAGAGCGGCCGCTGATGTTCTTCACCGCCGCCAGCCTCCTGCTGGGCCTGGCCGGCCTGGCCGTGGGCTATCCGGTGGTCGCCGAGTTCGTCGAGACCGGCCTGGTGCCGCGGCTGCCGAGCGCCGTGCTGGCCACCGGCTTCATGATCCTCAGCTCCCTCAGCATGGCCTCGGGCCTGATCCTGGACACGGTCACGCGCGGCCGGCGCGAGATGAAGCGCATGCGCTACCTGGGCATCCCGGCGCCGAGCCACGCCGCCCGGGGCCGGCGGTGACGCCAGATCGCCCCGGCGCATCCATGACACCCCTCCTCCCGACCTCCTCCCACAGGGGGAGGAGGGGCCACGTCGGCAGCTCGCTCCCTCCTCCTCCCCTCGTGGGAGGAGGCCGGGTGGAGGGGGGCCGTTAGCCACCGCCCATGCGCCATCTGGTCCGCTTCGCGCTGGTCGGCACCCTGGGCTTCGTGGTCGATGCCGGCCTGCTGTGGCTGATCCGCTCGGCGGTCGCGATCGACCCGCGGGCGGCGCGTCTGGCCAGCTTCGCGGTGGCCGTGACCGTCACCTGGTTCTGCAACAGCCGCTTCACCTTCGACGCCCCGCTCAGCGCGCGCAGCTGGGCCCGCTATGTCGCGGCCAACAGCATGGGCGCGCTGTTCAACTACGCCGTGTTCGCCGCCCTGGTGACGCTGTCGGCATGGTTCGCCGGCCTGCCCGAGGCGGCGGTGGCCGTCGCCTCGGTGCTGGCGCTGGGGGTCAATTTCGTGGCGTCGAAATACTACGCCCTGGCGCCGCGCCCGGCCCCCTGATCAGACCGGCATAGTCAGACCGGCAGCTCTGCCAGCTCCTCGCCCAGCTTGACCGGGTGGGCCATGGCGCTGTGCAGCTTGCCGGTGTCGAGCTCGCCCTCCCAGCGGCTGATGACCACGGTGGCGACGCCGTTGCCGACCAAGTTGGTCAGCGCTCGGCACTCGCTCATGAACTTGTCGATGCCGATCAGCAGGGCCAGCGACTGGATCGGGATGTCGGGCACGATCGCCAGGGTCGCGGCCAGGGTGATGAAGCCGGCGCCGGTCACGCCCGACGCGCCCTTGGAGGTCAGCATGGCGATCACCAGGATCGTCGCCTCCTGGCCGAAGCTCAGATGGGTGTTGGTCGCCTGGGCGAGGAACAGCGTGGCCAGGGTCATGTAGATGTTGGTGCCGTCGAGGTTGAAGCTGTAGCCGGTGGGGATCACCAGCCCGACCACCGACTTCGACGCGCCCAGCCGCTCCATCTTCTGCAGCATGTGCGGCAGCACCGTCTCGGACGAGCTGGTGCCCAGCACGATCAACAGCTCGTCCTTGATGTAGGCGACGAAACGCAGGATCGAGAACCCGGCCAGCCGCGCGACGAGGCCCAGCACCACCACCACGAACAGCACCGCCGTCAGATAGAAGGTGCCGATCAGGAAGATCAGGTTCCACAGCGCGCCGACGCCGAAGGCGCCGACCGTGAAGGCCATGGCGCCGAAGGCGCCGATCGGCGCCACCCGCACCACCATGCCGATGACCCGGAACAGCACCTTGCCGGCGGTGTCGATGGCCGCCGCCACCTTCTCGCCGGTCGGCCCCATGTGGGCGACCGCGAAGCCGGTCAGGATCGCGACCAGCAGCACCTGCAGCAGGTCGCCCTTGGCCAGGGCATCGACGAAGGTGGTGGGGATGATCGCCAGCAGGTGCGGGACCACGCCCTCGTGCTGGGCTTGAGTGACGAAGTTGGCGATCGCCTTGGGGTCGAGCTTGGCCGGGTCGACGTTGAAGCCGGCGCCGGGCTGCACCAGCTCGCCGACCAGCAGGCCGATGGCCAGGGCCAGGGTCGACACCACCTCGAAATAGACCAGCGTTTTCAGGCCGACGCGCCCGACCTTGCGAAGGTCGCTCATGGACGCGATGCCGTGCACCACGGTGCAGAAGATCACCGGCGTGATCATCATCCGGATCAGGGCAACGAACGCGTCGCCCAGCGGCTTCAGCGCCGTGCCCGTGGCCGGATAGAAATGGCCGATGGCCACGCCCAGGACGATCGCGATCAGGACCTGGACGTAGAGATGGGCATACCAGGGGCGGGATCCCGCTCCTTGGGCCGTACCGGTCGGCAACGCTGGATCCTCCCTGGAGGCATTGTTGTGCCCCTCCTAAATAGGCCGGCCCGCTTCGTGTCAAGCGAAGCCCGCCTTCGCTCAACGCAGCGCCGCCGCCGGGGCGGCGATGGCCGTGGACACCGCGCGCGCGGCATAGCGGCGCGCCAGGGCCGCGCAGGCCATCAGCTGGATCTGGTGGAACAGCATCAGCGGCAGCACGATCAGGCCGACCGCGGGCCCCGCGAACAGCACGTTGGCCATGGGCACGCCGCTGGCCAGGCTTTTCTTCGAGCCGCAGAACACGGTCGCGATCTCGTCCTCGCGGCTGAAGCCCAGCAGCCGGCTAAGGCCCGTGGTGATCGCCAGCACGGCCGCCAGCAGGACCAGGCAGCACAGGACCATCGCCGCCAGGGTGCCGGGCGCCGTGCGGTGCCAGATGCCGCCGACCACCGCTTCGCTGAAGGCGCCATAGACCACCAGCAGGATCGAGCCGCGGTCGGTGATGCCCAGGACCTTGCGGTTGCGCGTCGCCCAGTCGGCGATCCAGGGCCGCGCCAGCTGGCCGGCGGCGAAAGGCAGCAGCAGCTGCAGCATGATCCGGCCGACCTGGCCCAGGGAGGGACCGGCGCCATGGGCGCTCATCAGCAGGCCGACCAGAACAGGCGTCAGCACGATCCCGATCAGGTTCGAGGCCGAGGCGCTGCAGATGGCCGCGGCGACGTTGCCGCGCGCGATCGAGGTGAAGGCGATCGACGACTGCACGGTCGATGGCAGCGCGCACAGATACAGCATCCCGGCATAGAGCTCGGGCGACAGCAACCCGGGCACCAGGAGTTGGAAACCCAGGCCCAGGACCGGGAAGACCAGGAAGGTGCTGACCAGCACCGTCAGATGCAGCCGCCACTGGGTCAGGCCGCCGACCACGGCCGCGCGCGACAGCCGGGCGCCGTACAGGAAGAACATGAAGCCGACGGCGAGCATGGTCACGACGGTCAGGCCGTCGGCAGCCGTGCCCGCGACCGGCAGCACCGTGGCCACTGTGACGGTCGCCATCAGGGCCAGGGTGAACGGATCGAGCTTCAGGCGGCGGGCGAGGTCGGCAAGCATGGACGGCTCCCACAGGGCATGCGGGCCATCATGTCGGCACACCTGACCTATTGTGAACTGGGATAGCCATGCTTACTGTTATCGCAAATCGCAATGACCATGCTCGACCCCGTCCTGCTCCGCACCTTCGTGGCGGCATCACGCGCGCCCAGCTTCAGCGAGGCTGGACGGCGGCTGGGGCTGGGCCAGTCGACGGTCAGCCAGCATATCCAGAAGCTCGAGACCGCGACCGGGCGGCGGCTGTTCCTGCGCGACACCCATTCGGTGCAGCTGACGGCCGACGGCGAAGCGCTGATGGACCTGGCCCGCGCCATCCTGGACGCCCATGGCCGGGCCGAGCGCTACTTCGCGGGCTCGGAGCTGCGCGGCCGGGTGCGCTTCGGCACGTCCGAGGACTTCGTGCTGACCCGCCTGCCCGACGTGCTGGCCGAGTTCCGCAGCACCCATCCCTCGGTCGACCTGGAGCTGACCGTCGGGTTGAGCGGCGTCCTGTACCAGCAGCTCGACAGCGGCGAGCTTGATTTGATCTTCTGCAAGCGCCGCGCCGGCGACGAGCGCGGCCGCACGGTGTGGCGCGAGCGCCTGGCCTGGGTCGGCAGCGAGCGGATCCGCCTGGACCCCGAGCGGCCCGTGCCACTGATCCTGCTGCCACCGCCGAGCGTGACCCGGGCCATCGCGCTCGACGCCCTGACGCGGGCCGGGCGCGCCTGGCGGGTCGCCTGCACCAGCGGCAGCCTGGCCGGCCTCGGCGCCGCCGCCCGCGCCGGCCTGGGCGTGATCCCGCAGTCGCCGGCGCTGATCATCCCGGGCCTCAGCGTCGTGCCGCCGGCCGGCCAGCTCCCGGCTCTGGGCGAGATCGAGTTCGTGGTGGTGGGATCGACCCGCCACCTGCGCGGCCCGGCCGCCGCCTTGGCCGACCAGCTCATCGCCAACGCCGACCAGGTGCGCCGGCCGGGGTGAGCGCGGCGGCCGGATCGATCCGCGCTGACCTTGCTTGCGTCATCCCCGCGAAGGCGCTCCGGGATTCATACAACCCGGATCACCCCACTCGTCATCCTCGCGAAGGCGAGGATCCAGCCGTAGTGCCAAGCTCGACACAGTCCTTGCTTGATATCAGCGTCGAGCCAGCTGGATCCCCGCCTTCGCGGGGATGACGATCAAAAGATAGACTGGTGAATAAATTCCAGCGTCGACCATCGCACTCACGACTCCTTGTAGCCGTAGGCCGGCACATTGCCGGCAGCGCCGTAATATTTGTAGGGCAGGAACTTGCCCGACATCGTGATCTTGACCCGGTCGCCCTTGGGGTCGGGCTGGCGCTCGATCGCCATGTCGAAATCGATCGCCGACATGATGCCGTCGCCGAACTCTTCCTCGATCAGGGCCTTCCAGGCCGGGCCGTTGATCATCACCAGCTCGTAGAAGCGGTAGATCAGCGGGTCGGTGGGCGGCATCGGCGTGCCCCGCATCGGCGTCTCGTTGAGCAGCGCGACCTCGGACGGCGTCAGGCCGAACAGCTCGCCGGCCGTGGCCGCCTGCGGCTTGGTCAGCTTCATCTGGCCCAGGATGGCGCCGACGATCAGGATCTCGGAATAGTCGCCGATCGCCGTGCAGATGTGCCGCCAGCTCCAGCCGTTGGCGCGCTTGATGTCCAGCAGCTTCTCGGTCAGCTCGGCACGGGTCATGGCGCAGGTCCTTTCGCCCTGGATTGAAGACGTCACCCGCCCGTGCAAGCCGCGCGCCACGGCGCCGGGGTGAGCCGCGCCGCCAGCATGTCCAGGAACCGCTGGGTCCTGGGCGCCCGGGCGCGCCGGCCGGGCCCCAGCAGCGCCACCACGGGCGCCGCCGGCAGGCGGTAGCCGGGCAGCAGGCGGACCAGGCGGCCGGCCCGCAAATCGTCCGCCACGTCCCATTCCGAGCGCACGATCACGCCAAGCGCGTCGAGCGCCCAGCCCTTGACCACGTCGCCGTCGTTGCTGGCCAGCCACGGCTCGATCCGCACCGCCGCAGCGGCGCCGCCGGCGCGGTCGCGGAAGCGCCAGAGCGTGACGTCCTCCTCGTTCTCGCGCAGGGCGATGCAGCGATGGCCGTGCAGGTCCTCCGGCCGCTCCGGGCCGCCATGCCGGGCCACATAGCCCGGCGCCGCGCACAGCAGCCGCTCGTTGGGGGCCAGCTGCCGCAGGGTCAGCGCCGTGTCGCGCAGATCGCCGATATGGACGGTCAGGTCCCAGGAGTCGGCCGGCGCCGGGTCAGGCCGGTCGGCCAGGGTCAGCTCGACGGCGGCCTCGGGATGCGCCGCGCAGAACGCGGCGACCGCCGGCGCCACATGGCGGCGGCCGAAGCCCAGCGGCGCCCGCACCCGCAGGCGGCCGGCGACCGTGCCCCGGCGCGCCGCCAGGGCATCGTCCAGCTCGGCCATGTCGGCCAGGATGGCGCGGCCGCGCTCGGCCAGCAGCGCGCCCTCGTCGGTCAAGGCCAGCCGCCGCGCCGAGCGGTCGACCAGCCGCAGGCCCAGGCGCTCTTCGAGCCCGCGCAGCCGCTGGGTCACCGCCGGCGGCGAGACGTCGAGCGCCCGTGCCGCCGCGGCCAGCGAGCTGGCCGTGGCGACCGTCGCGAAGAAGCGCAGGTCGTCGGTGGAAATCATTAAGGTGTAGCTTAGCCAAGGATTAGGTCGATGTTAATTGCTGCCGGCCGACGGCCGTCCCATGCTGCCGCCATGACCGATCCAACCTCCCTCGAAACACCGTGCCTGCTGGTCGACGAAGCCCGGATGGCGCGCAACATCCAACGGCTGCGCCGGCGGCTCGACGGCCTTTGTGTCCGCCTGCGCCCGCACCTCAAGACCGCCAAGTCGGCCGAGGTCGCGCGGCGAGTCATGGACGGGCCGCACGGCCCCGCGACCGTCTCGACCCTGCGCGAGGCCGAGCAGTTCGCCGACGCGGGCGTCACCGACATCCTCTATGCCGTCGGCATCGCGCCGCAGAAGCTGGCGCGCGCCGTGGCCCTGCGCCGGCGCGGCGTCGACCTCACCCTGGTGCTGGACAGCGTCGAGCAGGCACGGGCGCTGGCCGAAGCCGCCCGCGCCGCCGGCGATCCGCTGCCGGCGCTGATCGAGATCGACTGCGACGGCCACCGCAGCGGCCTCGCGCCCGACGATCCCGCGGCGATCGAGATCGGCCGCGTCCTGATGGCCGGCGGGGCGGCGCTGCGGGGCGTGATGACCCATGCCGGCGGCTCCTACAGCGCTGTCGGCCCCGATGCCCATGCCGCTGCGGCCGAACAGGAGCGGGCGGCCGTGGTCGCCGCGGCCGAACGGCTGCGCGCGGCCGGGCTGCCCTGCCCGGTGGTCAGCGTCGGCTCGACCCCGACCGCCCACGCCGCCCGCGACCTCGCCGGCGTCACCGAAGTGCGGGCCGGGGTGTTCGTATTCTTCGACCTGGTGATGGCCGGCATCGGCGCCTGCGCCGTCGACGACATCGCGCTGTCGGTGCTGGCCACCGTGATCGGCCACCAGCCGTCCCGCGGCTGGACGATCGTCGACGCCGGCTGGATGGCGCTGTCGCGCGACCGCGGCACCGCGCGCCAGGCGGTCGACCAGGGCTACGGCTTGGTCTGCGACCTGGACGGGCGGCCCTATCCCGATCTGATCGTCGCCGACGCCAACCAGGAGCATGGCGTGCTGGCGCTGCGCCCCGGCAGCGACGCGGCCACGCCGGCGCTGCCGCTCGGCGCCCGCGTCCGCATCCTGCCCAACCACGCCTGCGCCACCGGCGCCCAGCATGACGGCTACCATGTCGTGGGCGCGGACGGCCGGGTGGCGGCCTATTGGGAGCGGTTCCGTGGCTGGTGAGGCCGCGCCCGTGGCGACTCCGGACGCGCCGCCGCCGTTCGGCCACTACGCCCAGGCGGCCGCGGGCGCCGGGCTGGTGTTCGTCTCGGGCCAGCTCGCCGCGCGCCCCGACGGCACCGGCACCGCCGACCAGCCCTTCGCGACGCAGGCGCGACAGGCGCTGGCCAACCTGCTGGCGATCCTGCGCGCGGCCGGTAGCGGCCCCGAGCAGGTGCTGAAGGTCACCGCCTACCTGGCCGGGGTGGAGCATTGGCCGGCGTTCGACCGCGCCTTCGCCGACGCCTTCGGCCTGAAGCGGCCGGCCCGCTCCGTGGTGCCCGTGCCGGCCCTGCACCATGGCTACCTGATCGAGATCGACGCCGTCGCGATCGGCGGCCGCTAAGCAACTATCACCTTGGGAGGACATCATGACCACGGCCCCCGACGGGCGCCGGCGGCGGCGCATACCCTTGTCCCTGACGATGGCGGCCGGCCTGCTGGCCGGCGGCGGCACCGGCCTGCTGTGGCCGCACCTGGCCGCCGGGCTGCAGCCGGTCGGCACCGCCTTCGTAGCGGCGATCAAGATGGTGGTCGTGCCGCTGGTGTTCGCCGCGGTCACGGTCGGCGCCGCGCGCATGGGCCATGACGCCAGGCAGCTGGGACGCATGGCGGCGGTGGCCTTTGGCTGGATTACCTGGCCAGCGCCTTGTCGGTGGCGATTGCCCTGGGCCTCGACCGGCTGATCGAGCCGGGCCTCGGCGCCGGCTTGGCGGCCACCGGCACGCTGCCGCCGAACCTGGCGTTCCGGGTGGACTGGGTGGCGTTCCTGCTCGACCTGATCCCGTCCAACGTGGTGGCCGCCATGGCGGCGCAGAAGATCCTGCCGCTGCTGGTGTTCGCCACCCTGTTCGGCCTGGCGCTGGGCACCCTGGGCGAGCGGGCGCGGCCGCTCCTGGCGCCGCTGGAGGCCCTGCTGGCCGCCATGTTCCGCCTGACCAACTGGATCGTCGCGACCTCGCCGGCGGCCGTCTTCGCCATCACCGCCTGGCTGCTCGCGACCCAGGGCACGGCCACGGTGCTGGCACTCGGCAAGCTGGCCGGCACGCTCTATCTCGGCTACGCCCTGCTGGCGCTCGTGTCGCTGGCCGCGATCCGGCTGGCGGGCGAGCGCCCGCTGCCGGTCGCCCGCGCCGTGCTGGAGCCGGTGCTGCTGGCCTTCGCGACGCGCTCGTCGGAGGTCGCCCTGCCGGCGCACATCGAACGGCTGCAAGCGTTGGGCGTGCCGGAGCGGGTGGTCTCGGTGGTGCTGCCGCTGGGCTACAGCTTCAACCTCGACGGCTCCGCCCTCTATCTGGGCGCGGCCGTGACCTTCCTGGCCGAGGCCTATGGCCTGCAGCTCAGCGGCCCCGCGCTGCTGACGGTGCTGGCCACCGCGCTGATCGCCAGCAAGGGCGTCGCCAACGTCCCGGCGGCGAGCCTGGTCGCCCTGGCCACTGTCCTGACGGCGCTGGGGCTGCCGATCGAGGCCGTCGCCATCGTCGCCGGCATCGACCCGCTGCTGGACATGGGCCGCGCCGCCCTCAACGTCTTCGGCAACACGGCCGCGGTCCTGATCGTGCGCCGCTTCGGCGAGCGCCGCGCGCCGGCGGCCGCCGTCCTTCCCGTCTGACCGGAGCACCCGCCATGGCCCGACAGTTCGATGCCGTGCTGTTCGACCTGCTGACCGCCCTGCTGGACAGCTGGTCGCTGTGGAACGCGGTGGCCGGCGACGCCGCCGCCGGCCACGCCTGGCGCGCCGACTATCTGCGCGCCACTTATGCCGCCGGCGGCTACCGGCCCTATGAGGACATGGTCCGCGCGGCGGCGGAACGGGTCGGGCTGCCGGCGCGCTCTGCCGACGAGCTGGCCGCCCGCTACGCCGAGCTGCAGCCCTGGCCGGGCGCGGCCGAGGCATTGGCGCCGCTGCGCCGGGCGGGCGTGACGCTGGCAGTCGTGACCAACTGCTCCGAGGCGCTGGGCCGGGTCGCCGCCGAGCGGGTCGGGGTGCCCTTCGAGGTGGTCGTCACGGCCGAACGCGCCGGGTTCTACAAGCCCGATCCGCGGCCCTACCGGCTGGCCCTGGACGAGCTGGGCCTGCCGCCCGAGCGCTGCCTGTTCGTGGCGGGGTCGGCCTACGACCTGGTCGGCACGGCCCGGGTCGGGCTAGCGACCTACTGGCACGACCGCATCGGCATGACCCCGCCCGAGGGTGCGCCACCACCGCTGGCCCGGCACCGGGACCTGGGGGCGTTGGCCGGGCTGGTGCTGTGTTGAGCTGCCCGAAAGCCTAAAGCGCGAGGCGCAGCGCCGGGCCAAGCTTGACGGCGTGTCTCTGAACCAATGGATCGCCGTGGCGGTCGCTGAAAAGATCGGAGCTGCCAGCGCCGCCGATTTCTTCGGCGAACGCGGGTCTGGCGGAAGCGCGGAGCGGCTGCTGGCCGCCCTGGCGGCCGCCCCGGACCGTGAGCCGGATCCCGGCGATAAGCTGCCACCGGCGCTGCGCACAAGGTGACCGACGTCGAGGAGCAGGCCAGGTTGAGACGAGCCCGGCTACCGAGCATCCCAGCGAAGTCCAGCGCCAGGGCAGCCCCTGAGGCTCAGGCTCTGCTCTCGCGCCGAATGCCGATGCCCGAAGTCTAGCGCACCGGCCGCGGCACACAGTGCCGACCGGGTCGGGCGCCGCAGCATGGCGCGCGGTTGTCGAAGGCAATTGCGCAACATTCTGCAAGCCGCGCTGCGCTACAAAATCGTCCGGACCGACCCAAGACGGAGACCAGACCTGTGGCCCAAGCGACCGATGCCGGCACTGTCGCGCTGCGCCGCCTGACCGCCGCGGACCTGCCGGCCGCCCATGCGCTGTCGCGCGCCGTGGGCTGGCCGCACCGGCTGGAGGACTGGCAGTTGATGCTGGCGCCGAGCATCGGCTTCGCCGCCGAGGCCGATGGCGCGCTGGTGGGCACGGCGCTGTGCTGGCCCTATGGCGACCGGGTCGCCACGGTCGGGCTGGTGCTGGTCGCCGCCGACCGGCAGGGCCGCGGCATCGGCCGGCGCCTGATGGCGGCCGCGCTCGAGGCGGCCGGCCCGCGCACCGTGCTGCTCAACGCCACCCAGGCCGGCTTGCCGCTCTATCGGGCGCTGGGCTTCGCCCCGATCGGCACGGTGCACCAGCTGCAGGGCGCCGACTTGTCGGTGCCGGTGGCGCCGCTCCGGCCGGGCGAGCGCCTGAGGCCGATCGGCCGCGGGGACGAGGCGGCGCTGGCCGCGCTCGACGCCGACGCCACCGGCATGCCGCGGCCGGCGGTCATGGCGGCGCTGCTCGGGGCCGCCGAGGGCGTCATTCTCGAGCGCGACGGCGAGGCCGTGGGCTTCGCCCTGTTTCGCCGCTTCGGCCGCGGCCATGTCATCGGCCCGGTGGCGGCGCCCGACATCGACGGCGCCAAGGCCCTGATCAGCCACTGGATCGGCGCCGGCAACGGCCGGTTCATCCGCATCGACGTGCCCGAGGACAGCGGCCTGGTGGATTGGCTGGGCGGCCTGGGTCTCATGCCGGCGGGCCCGGGGATCACCATGGCCCGCGGCACCCCGCCCGCGCGCGGCCGGCGGGTGCGCAGCTTTGCCATCGCCACCCAGGCGATGGGCTGATGACCTTCGTCTACAAGGCCGATCCCGTCCGCGGCGCCGAATGGGCGGCGCTGTTCGCCCAAAAGGCGCCGGACCTGCCGTTCCACATCTGGCCCGATGTCGGCGACCCGGCCGCGGTCCGCTACATGGCCGCCTGGCAGCCGCCGGACGACCTCGCGCGCTTCCCGAACATCGAGGTCCTGTTCGGTACCGGCGCCGGCGTCGACCAGTTCGATCTCGCCCGCCTGCCGCCTGATCTGCCGGTGGTGCGGCTGGTCGATCCCGGCATCGTCGCGTCCATGGTCGAGTACGTCACGCTGGCGGTGCTGGCGCTGCATCGCGACCTGCCGACCTATGTCGACCAGCAGCGGCGCCGGGTCTGGCAGGCGGTGCGGGTGCGCCCGGCGACCAGCCGCCGGGTCGGGATTATGGGCCTGGGCGTGCTGGGGCTGGCGGCGCTGGAGCGCCTGGCCAGCTTCGGCTTCCCGCTTGCAGGCTGGAGCCGGTCGCCCAAGGCGATCCCTGGTGTCGCCTGCCATGCCGGCGCCGCGGCGCTGCCCGGCTTCCTGGCCGCGACCGACATCCTGGTCTGCCTGCTGCCGCTGACGCCGGAGACGCGCGGCATCCTCGACCGCCAGCTGTTCCAGGCGCTGCCGCGCGGCGCCGCCCTGGTCAATGCCGGCCGCGCCGACCAGCTGGTCGAAGCAGACCTGCTGGCGGCGCTCGACTCGGGCCAGCTGTCGGCAGCCGTGCTCGACATGGCCAACGCCGCGCCGCTGCCGCCCGAGCACCCGTTCTGGGCGCACCCCGCCATCCTGCTCACCCCCCACGTCGGCAGCATGACCCACCCCGAGACCGCGGTGGACACCGTGCTGGACGCCATCCGCCGCCACCGCGCCGGCCTGCCCGTGGCCGGGCTGATCGACCGCAGCCGCGGCTATTGAGGACGCCACCCATGGCCATCGAACTCCGGGATCCCAGCCTGTTCGTCCAGCGCGCCTTCGTCGGCGGCCAGTGGATCGGCGCCGCCGAGGGCGGCACGGTCGCGGTCGAGGATCCGGCCACCGGCGCGGTGCTGGGCACGGTGCCGGACTGCGGCGCCGGCGAGACCGCCGCCGCGATCGCCGGGGCGAACGACGCCTTCGGGCCGTGGAAGGCGCGCCCCGCCGCCGAGCGCGCCGCCGTCCTGGAGCGCTGGCACCAGCTCGTGGTCGACAACGCCGCCGACCTTGCGCGGATCATGACCGCCGAGCAGGGCAAGCCGCTGGCCGAGGCCGAGGGCGAAGTGCGCTACGGCGCCGGCTTCATCAAATGGTTCGCCGAGGAGGCGCACCGGGTCTATGGCGGCACGGTGCCGGCGCCGACCGCGGACCGCCGCATCCTGGTGCTGAAAGAGCCGGTCGGGGTGTCGGCGGCGATCACGCCCTGGAACTTCCCCAACGCCATGATCACGCGCAAATGCGCGCCGGCCCTGGCCGCCGGCTGCCCGGTGGTGATCAAGCCGTCGGAGCTGACCCCCTATTCCGCGCTGGCGCTGGCGGTGCTGGCCGAGCGCGCCGGCGTCCCGGCCGGCGTGCTCAACGTCGTGACCGGGCGGCCCGACGCGATCGGCCGCGAGCTGACCGCCAATCCGACCGTGCGCAAGCTGTCCTTCACCGGCTCGACCCGCGTCGGATCGCTGCTGATGCGCGAGAGCGCCGGCACCATCAAGCGCCTCAGCCTGGAGCTGGGCGGCAATGCCCCCTTCATCGTGTTCGACGACGCCGACCTCGACCAGGCGGTGGCCGGCGCCATGGCCAGCAAATTCCGCAATGCCGGCCAGACCTGCGTGTGCGCCAACCGCATCCTGGTCCAGGACGGCATCTTCGACGCCTTCGCCGGGCGCCTGGCGCAGGCGGTGGCGGCGCTGCGCCCGGGCGACGGCCGCAGCCCCGGCGTCACCATCGGACCGCTGATCAACGCCGCGGCCATCGCCAAGGTCGCGGCCCATGTCGAGGACGCCCTCGGGCGCGGCGCCACGCCGCTCACGGCCCCGATCGCGGTGCCCGACCCCACCCGCTTCGCGGCGCCTGTGGTGCTGACCGGTGCCACGCCGGCCATGCGCCTGGCCAACGAGGAGACCTTCGGTCCGGTGGCGCCGCTGTTCCGCTTCCGCCACGAGGCCGAGGCGATCGAACTGGCCAACGGCACGCCCTATGGCCTGGCCGCCTATTTCTTCACCCGGGACCTGAACCGCGCCTGGCGCGTCGGCGAAGCCCTGGAGTTCGGCATGGTCGGGCTCAACACTGGCCTGGTGTCGATGGAGGTGGCGCCGTTCGGCGGGGTCAAGCAGTCGGGCATCGGCCGCGAGGGCGGCCAGCTCGGCATCGAGGAGTACCTGGAGCCCAAGGCCTTCCACATGGGCGGCCTGACGCTCTGACGGAATTGACGGACTCCGCCCGGCGACTCAACCTTAGGCCCCGATGAGCCCCGCGCCCAAACTCGACCGCATCGACCTCAAGATCCTGTGCCAGCTGCAGAAGAACGGCCGGATCACCAATGTCGACCTGGCCGAGGCCGTGGGGCTGTCGCCCAGCCCGTGCCTGATGCGGGTCAAGCGCCTGGAGAAGGCCGGCTACATCACCGGCTATGGCGCCCAGATCCAGCTGCAGAAGCTGGGCGATACCCTGATGGTGTTCACTGAGGTCACGCTGTCGGACCACCGCCGCGACGACTTCTCGCGCTTCGAGGCCGCGATCCGCAAGGTCGACGAGGTCGTCGAATGCCACCTGGTCAGCGGCGGCTACGACTACCTGCTGAAGTTCATCACCCAGGGCGTCGGCCACTATCAGACCATCATCGAGACCCTGCTCGACCGCAATATCGGCATCGAGAAGTATTTCAGCTACATCGTGCTCAAGTCGCCATTCATCAAGCACCAGTACCCGATCGAAACCCTGTTCGATCCGCAGGGGTGATGCCCGCGCCGGCAGCGGTGATCAGCGGCCGTGCCGTGGTTGGCGTTGCCGGATCCCTTGTGGCTCATCGCGATCACCCTGCTTCGTTCTCGCTCGCCGAAGCCTCGGGGTCAGCGCTCACTTCCCGGTATGCCCACCCGCCCCTGATCATCTGCCGCATTGGCGGGCTTTGGGGCTTCCGCAGGACTTGGCCGGCCTGGTCCGTCAATACCGCCTCGCGAAGCTGCTGCACCGCTGGATTGACTTCCCGCATGGCATGACTCCAGGTCGATCGTGTCCCGCACGAATATAAGCGCGAGCTCTTCTTGGTCGCTCTCGCGTTTGAAGGCGTCCACTACGATCTTTTCGATGTATTCTGGGCAAGAGGGGCAAACGTCCGGGCAGACCCGCCAAACCCGGTCCTCGTCATCCCCGCGGTGGTGGCAAGCTCGACATAGTCCCTGTTGATACCTGCGTCGAGCCAGCTGGATTCCCGCTTTCACGGGAATGACGAACAAAGAACTTGATCGGAATAGCCAATAAAAGATGTGTGAATGCCATAGCCGACCGACGCCTCGTGATCATACGGCCGGTCGCAGCGTTGGCGCAGCCCCCAATCGGGGCGTCGACGGCGAGGGTCACGGCAGCGTGAGAGCCGCCGTGACCCTTGGCCTTATTCCGTGATCGCGCTGGTCTCGTCGCTGCTCCGGTTGTACTTCAGCGTGATCTTGTCGATGTGGCACAGGTCGAACTTCGACCACTCCGACGACGTGCCATCGTCGTCATAGACCACCTTCATGTCCCAAAAGCATTCCGAGGTCTTGGTGAACTTGATCGGCACGGACGAGCCGGCCTTCAGCACGTCCGAGCCCATCACGTCGTTGCCCCAGTTCTTCGCCGATGGCGGCGACAGATAGACTTCGCGGATCGGATAGCCGGTGCCGTTGACCAGCGTGAAGTCCTGGTCGCCGGCAAAGGCCGGCACCGCGGCGCACAGCGTCAGCGCCGCCGACAGGGCGATGCCACCAAATCGGATCATGGGTGTTCCTCACCAATGGGTTGAGCCGGCTCCGCTGACCGCGGCCGGTCCCGCATTTGACTGCCATCAGGTTAAGCAAAAGTCAATTTTGATGCCGATCCAAATCAACGCTCTTCAGGCGCCGAGGTCGGCGATCGCGGCGCGCAGGTCGCGGGCGAATTCCTTGCCGAACCGCGTCGGCGGCAGGCCGGCATGGCGCGCCAGCACGATATCAAGCGGCACCGCCGGCCGGAACGGCCGCACCGCCAGACCTTCGAAGCCGGCCCAGGGCACCAACCCGTCGACCAGCGCCACCCCCAGGCCGCGCCGAACCAGGGGGGCCGCGGCGATCGACAGGGTGATCTCGACCTGCGGATCGCGCGTCAGGCCGGCCTCGCGGAACACGCGGTCCAGGGCCTGCCCCACGGCCGCCCTGGAGCCGTAGCTGATCAGCGTCTGGCCGGCGAGGTCGGCGGGGCTCACCGCATCAAGCGCCGCCAAGGGCGACGCCGCCGGCATCACCGCCACGATCGCCGCGGTGCCCAGGATTTCGCAGCGCACCCGGGGTTCGGCCAGCGCCGACATCGTCAGGCCCAGATCGATCGCGCCGACCACCAGATGCTCGGCGATGGCCTCGGCCGGCAGGGTCTGGATCTCCAGCCGCGCGCCGGGATGGCGCCGGCGAAAGCGCTCGGCCGCGCCCGGCAGCAGCGCGAAGGTGGCCGGCGCGCTGGCGCCGATCCGCATGAGGCCAACCCGCTTGTCGCGGATGCGGTCGGACAGCGCCTTCAGCGCCTCGATCTCGCGGAAGATGCGGTCGGCATCGCGATACAGCAGATGCGCCTCGGGGGTCGGCACCAGCCGGCCACCGACCCGCTCGAACAGGCGATAGCCGATCCGGCTCTCGAAATGGCGCAGCATCTTGCTGACCGCCGGCTGCGAGACATGCAGCGCCTCCGCGGCGGCGGTCAGCGAGCCCTGGCGCATGATCGCGCGAAAGATCTCGAGCTGGCGGGCGTCCATAACCAAAGGTTTGAGTGAACCAAACGATTGATAGTGGCCTGGCGGCGGGCGCCTTGCCAGCATTCCGGTCAGCACCATCGCAGGGAGGCCGAGACGCATGACGGGCCGCTTCGTGAGGCTGGGCGAGACCCACCGGCCGCCGGTCGCCTTCGTCCTGGACGGCCGCCCGGCCCAGGGGCTGGCGGGCGACACCCTGCTGGTGGCGGTGCTCAATTCAGGCGGCCACCTGCGCCGCTCCGAGTTCGGCGACGGCACCCGCGCCGGCTTCTGCCTGATGGGCGCCTGCCAGGACTGCTGGGTTTGGACCGACGACGGCACTCGGCTGCGCGCCTGCACCACCGTGCTGACGGCGGGCCTCCGCGTCCGCACCAGCCTGCCGGAGGGATCATGGCCGCGCCCCGCGTGATCGTGGTCGGCGCCGGGCCGGCCGGCGTGCGCGCCGCCGAGGCGCTGGTCGCGGCCGGCCTCCGGCCTGCTGTGATCGACGAGAACAGGCGCGACGGCGGCCAGATCTACCGCCGACAGCCCGAAGGCTTCGAACGCTCCGGCCGGGTGCTCTACGGCACCGAGGCCGGCCGCGCCGCCGCCCTGCACCGCAGCTTCGAGGCGCTCGCCGGCCGCATCGACTACCACCCCGAGACCCTGGCCTGGAACGTGGCCGACCGCACCCTGCATGTGGTCGCCGGCACGCGCGCCCGCGCCCTGGACTTCGACGCCCTGATCGTCTGCGCCGGCGCCACCGACCGGCTGATGCCGGTGGCAGGCTGGGAGCTGGCCGGCACCTACAGCCTGGGCGCCGCCCAGATCGCGCTCAAGGCGCAGGCCTGCGCCATCGGCCGACAGGTCGCGTTCCTGGGCTCCGGCCCGCTGCTCTACCTGGTCGCGGCGCAATATGCCAAGGCTGGGGCGCGGGTCGCGGCGGTGCTGGACACGGCCCCCTTCGCCTTACGCCTGCAGGCCTTGGGGCAGCTGCTGGCGCGTCCGGGCGTCCTGGCCAAGGGCCTGACCCTGACCGCCCGGCTGCGCGCCGCGAGCGTGCCGGTGCTGACCGGGGTGACGCCGGTCCGGATCACTGGCAGTCCGGAGGCCGGCGTCGACGGCCTGGTGGTGCGCGACGGCAACGGTCTTGAGCGCCGCTTCGCCTGCGACGCGGTCGGGCTCGGCTGGCACCTGCGGCCGGAGACCCAGCTCGCCGACCTGGCGCGCTGCGCCTTCCGCTTCGATGCCGCCACCCATCAATGGCTGCCCGAGATCGATGCCGACGGCCGCAGCAGCGTGCCCGGGATCTACCTGGCCGGCGACGGCGCCCGGCTGCTCGGCGCCGACGGCGCCGAGGCCGCCGGCCGGCTGGCCGCACTGGCGGCCTTGGCCGACCTCGGCCTGCCGGCCGACCGCAGCGCCATCGCCCGCCTGCGCGCGACCCTGGAGACCATGGACCGGTTCCGGCGGGGCCTGGCCCAGGCCTTCCCGTGGCCGGCCGAGGCGGCGGCCGCGCTGGCCGACGACACCGTCCTGTGCCGCTGCGAGGCGGTCACGGTCGGCGAGCTGCGCCAGGCGGTGGCCGCCAAGGGCGCGCCCGAGGTCAACCGCGCCAAGGCGTTCAGCCGGGTCGGCATGGGCCGCTGCCAGGGCCGCTATTGCGGCCACGCCGCGGCCGAGCTGCTGGCCGCGGCCGCCGGGGTGCCGCTGGAACAGGCCGGGCGGCTGCGTGGCCAGGCCCCGGTCAAGCCGCTGCCGGTCGCAACCGAGCTCGAGGTGCCGGCATGACCGCGCCGACCTTGGCCGCCGACGTCGTGGTGGTGGGCGGCGGCCTGATGGGCGCCGCCACCGCCTTCTTCCTGCGCTGGCGCGGACGCACGGTGATCCTGGTCGAGCGCGGGCTGGTCGGCCAGCAGGCCAGCGGCACCAATTTCGGCAATGTCCGGCGCCAGGGTCGCTACCTGCCGCAGCTGCCGCTGGCCAACCGGGCGCGCGACATCTGGGGGCGGCTGCCGGAGCTGATCGGCGAGGATGCCGAATTCCTGGCCACCGGCCACATCCGCGTCTGCTACCGCGCCGAACAGGTCGGCGAGCTGGAAGCCTATGCCCAGGACGCCCTGCCCTATGGCCTGGCGCTGGAGCTGATCAGCCGCAACGCCCTGCTCGACCGCTTCCCCTATTTCGGGCCGGAGGTCGTCGCCGGCTCCTACTCGCCGCTGGACGGCCACGCCAACCCGCGGCTGGCCGCACCCGCCTTCGCCCGCGCCGCCGTGCGCGCCGGCGCCACGGTGGTCGAGAACACCGAGATCGTGGCCATCGACAAGACCGGCGAGGACTTCGTGGCGGAGGCGGCCGACGGCCGCCGCTTCCGCGCGCCGGCCCTGCAGGTCAGCGCCGGCGCCTGGGGCGGCCTGTTGTCCGAACGGTTCGGCGAGCCAGTGCCGCTGGTCGTGCGCGGACCCCAGATGGCGGTGACCGAGCCCGCACCCTACGGCATCCACCCGGTGCTGGGGGTGTCGAGCCCGGTGCCCGAGGAGGTTCTGTATCTGCGCCAGATCCCGCGCGGCAACGTGATCTTCGGCGGCGGCAACCGCGGCCCGGCCTTTGCCGACATCCGCCGCGCCTATGTGCTGCCGCACAACACCCTGGCCCAACTGCCGCAGCTGCGGCGGATCGTGCCGGCGCTGGCCGACCTGCGCGTGATCCGGGTGTGGAGCGGGATCGAGAGCTACCTGCCCGACGACCGCCCGATCATGGGTCCGAGCGCCAAGGTGCCCGGCCTGTACTACGCCTTCGGCTTCTGCGGCCACGGCTTCCAGCTCGGCCCCGGCGTCGGCGACGTCATGGCCGAGCTGATCGCGACCGGCCGCACCACGACTCCGATCGAGCCCTTCCACATCGCCCGCTTCGCGGCCGCCGCCCAGCCGGTGGCCTGACAGGAGATCCCGCATGTCCGTCGCCCCCGCCGCCATGCCCGACAGCATCACCGCCGACGAACGGGTCAGGCAGTTCCATGACCGGACCTTCGTGTTCGACGGCCTGTCGATCGCCTATGTGCTGGACGAGCGCTATGCCGAGCGCTGCCTGGCCGGCGGGGTCGACGGCACCAACGTCACCGTCGCCCTGGAGGAGAGCTGGGACAAGGTGCTGTCCAACGTCGAGCGCTACCGATCGAAGATCGAGAAGAGCCCGCTGCTGGCCTTCTGCACCACCGCCGACGAGCTGCTGGCGGCCAAGGCCAAGGGCAAGCTCGGCGTGATGTTCGGGACCCAGGGCGCCACCATGCTCGAGGACCAGCTATGGCGGCTGGAGATGCTGGTGCGCCTGGGGCTGCGCTTCCTGGGCCTTGCCTACACCACCGCCAACGCCTTCGGCGACGGCTGCGGCGAGAAGCGCGACGCCGGCCTGACCTATCTGGGCGAAGAGCTGATCGAGCTGGCCAACACCCTGCCGCTGATCCTGGACCTGTCCCATTGCGGCCATCGGACCCGGGCCGAGGCGGCGGCACTGGCGCGGGCGCCGGCGTGCACCCACTCCAACGCCGACGGCCTGCGGGCCAACGGCCGCAACACCCAGGACGGCACGGTGCGCGCGATGGCGGCCAAGGCCGGCATCATCGGGGTGTGCGGCCTGCCGCAATCGCTGGCCGACGGCACGCCGACCCTCGACGACCTGCTCGACCATGTCGACTATCTGGTCAAGCTGGCCGGGATCGACCATGTCGGCATCGGCCTGGACTATGTCGAGGCCTACCAGGATCAGGCGACGGTCACCGCACCGCCCAGCGTCGTCTACTGGCGCACGCGGCGGCCCGACATCTTCGGCCCGCTGTCGGCGTTCGGCCGCCAGTCCTACCCGATCGGCGTCGAGTCGGTGCGCAAGCTGCCCAACCTGACCCAGGGCCTGATCGACCGCGGCTACAGCGAAGCCGAAGCGGCCAAGATCCTGGGCGGCAACTGGTTGCGCGCCATCGGCGCCGTCTGCGGCTGATCATTTGCACACGAGCAGTCGCCGGCACGCTAAGATGCCGGGGCCATGCTGCCGTCTCCCGAGGTCCGCGCCGCCGCCGCCGTCGAATTGACCGCCGTGGTCGTCGCCGTCACCGACGACGAACCGCGGGTGCTGACCATCGACGACGGCCGGGCCCTGCCCTCCGGGCCGCTGGAGGGCGGCCACCGCTCGCTGCAGGCGGGCTTGCGCGCCTGGGTGGAGCGGCAAACCGGGCATCCGCTGGGCTATGTCGAGCAGCTCTACACCTTCGCCGACCGCGACCGCGTGAGCGAGGCGCCGGCGCGGACCATCTCGATCAGCTATGTGGCGCTGACCCGCGAGCAGCGCCTGTCGGGCGGCCAGGACCCCGGCTGGCGCAGCTGGTACCGCTATTTCCCGTGGGAGGATCAGCGCAGCCCCGAGGCGGCGGCGCGGCTGTCCACCCTCGAGACGGCGCTGCAAGCCTGGAGCGCGGCCGCCGACGACCCCGACACCGCCCGCGAGCGGGCCGAGCGCGTGGGCCTGGCCTTCGGCACGGGTGACCGCCGCGCCTGGAACGAGGAGCTGGCGCTCCAGCGCTACGAGCTTCTGTACGAGGCCGGCCTGGTGCCGGAGGCGCGCCGCGCCGCCGCCGCGGTGCCGGGCGCCGCCATGCGCCACGACCACCGGCGCATCCTGGCGACCGCGGTGACCAGGCTGCGCGCCAAGATCAAGTACCACCCGGTGGTGTTCGAGCTGCTGCCGCCCAGCTTCACCTGGCTGCAGCTGCAGCGGACGGTCGAGGCCCTGGCCGGCCGCGCCCTGCACAAACCCAACTTCCGCCGCCTGGTCGACGCCCAGGGCCTGGTCGAGGAAACCGGCGAGCTGGCCCTCGACACCGGCGGCCGCCCCGCCCGCCTGCTGCGCTTTCGCCGAGAAGTGCGCCAGGAACGGCCGCCACCAGGGGCACGGCTGCCGGTGTCGCGGCTGGGGTGAGGCGGAGCAGATGGGTGTTCCTGGGGGATTGACGGGCCGGTCATTTGGTGCCTGATATTCTCCATCTGAGAATAAGGAGACCGCCCCGTGTCTTCCGCCCAAGCGCTCTACCCGCGGGTTGCCCGGGTCATCCCGAGCATCGAATGGCCGGCCTTCGCGCCCGACATCGACGCCATCCTGGCGCTCAAACGGGACCGCCGAGCCGCGATCCTGGCGCACAACTACCAGACACCGGAGATCTTCCACTGCGTCGCCGACGCGGTCGGCGACAGCCTGGCGCTGGCGCGGCAGGCCGTCGGCCTCGACGCCGAGGTCATCGTCATGGCCGGGGTCCGGTTCATGGCCGAGACGGCCAAGCTGCTGAACCCGGCCAAGACCGTGCTGATCCCCGATCTGGACGCCGGCTGCTCGCTGGCGGCCTCGATCACGGCGTCGGACGTGCGGCTGCTGCGCCAGCGCTATCCGGGCGTGCCGGTGGTCGCCTATGTCAACAGCTCGGTCGATGTGAAGGCCGAGTCCGACATCTGCTGCACCTCCGCCAACGCCCGCCGGGTCGTCGAATCCCTTGGCGCGCCCCGGGTCATCATGCTGCCGGACGAGTACCTGGCCCGGAACGTGGCGGCCGAGACCACGGTCGAGATCATCGCCTGGGCCGGCCATTGCGAAGTGCATGAGCGCTTCAGCGCCGCCGACATCCGGCAGGTGCGGCGCCAGCATCCCGGCGTGGTCGTGCTGGCCCATCCCGAATGCCCGCCCGAGGTCGTGGCCGAAGCCGACTTCGCCGGCTCGACCGCGGCCATGGCCGACTATGTCGGCGCCCATCGGCCGACCCGGGTCGTCCTGGTGACCGAATGCTCGATGAGCGACAACGTCGCCGTCCAGCATCCCGACGTCGAGTTCGTGCGGCCCTGCAACCTGTGCCCGCACATGAAGCGGATCACGCTCGCCAACATCCGCCTGGCGCTGGAAGACATGCGCCATCCGGTCGAGATCGACCCGGCGGTCGCCGTCCGCGCCCGCGCGGCGGTCGAACGGATGCTGGCGGTCTGACATGGACAGCCACCCACCCGTCATCGTCGGCGCCGGCCTCGCCGGGCTGATGACCGCCCTGCAGCTGGCACCCCGGCCGGTGCGGGTGCTGAGCCCGACCGCACTCGGCGACGGCGCCGCCAGCGCCTGGGCCCAGGGCGGCATCGCGGCCGCGCTGGGGCCCGACGACACGCCCGCGCGCCATGCCGCCGACACCCTGGCCGCGGGCGCCGGCCTGTGCGACCCCGGCGTCGTCGCCCGGATCACCGCGGCCGCCCCCGACGCCATCGCGCGGCTGGCGGCGCTGGGCGTCGCCTTCGACCGCGATCCGGCCGGCGGCCTGCGCCTGGGGCTGGAGGCTGCCCATGGCCGCCGGCGTATCGTCCATGCCGCCGGCGACGGCACCGGCCGCGCCGCCCTGGCGGCGCTGGTCGCGCGGGTGCGAGCGACGCCGTCGATCACCGTGCTGGAAGGGGTCGCGGCGCGCCGGCTGCTGGTCGCCGACGGCCGCATCGCCGGGGTGCTCGCCGCCGGCCCGGCCGGGCCGCTGCGGCTGGCGACGGCGCGGGTGGTGCTGGCGACCGGCGGCCTGGGCGGGCTCTACCGCCACACCACCAATCCGCTTGGTGCGATCGGCAGCGGCCTGGCGCTCGCCGCCCGCGCCGGCGCCGAGCTGGCCGACCTGGAGTTCGTCCAGTTCCACCCGACCGCCCTCGATGCCGGGCTCGACCCCATGCCGCTGGTCAGCGAGGCGGTGCGCGGCGAAGGGGCGGTGCTGATCGACGGCGCCGGTCAGCCGGTGATGGCGGACCATCCCCAGGGCGACCTCGCCCCCCGCGACGTCGTGGCGCGCGCGGTGTGGCGCCGCCTGGCCGCCGGCGACCGGGTCCACCTCGACGCCCGCCAGGCGCTGGGCCCCCGCTTCGCCCGGCGCTTCCCCGGCATCGCCGCGGCCTGCCGGGCCGCCGGCATCGACCCGGCGCAGGCGCCGATCCCCGTATGTCCGGCCGCCCACTACCACATGGGCGGGGTCGCCGTGGACCGGGATGGACGCAGCACGGTCGACGGGCTATGGGCCTGCGGCGAAGTCGCCGCCACCGGCCTGCACGGCGCCAATCGCCTGGCCAGCAACTCGCTGCTGGAAGCCGCGGCATGCGCCGCCTGGGTCGCCGACAGCGTCGCCGCGGCGCCGGCACGGCCGCCGCAGGGCGCCGTCGCGGTCCCGCCGTTGCCGCCCGAACCGGATGCCGGGCCGGTCCGCCCGATCCTGTCCGCCGAGGTCGGCGTGCTGCGCGACCGCGCCGGCCTGGGCCGCGCGATCGAGCGGCTGGCCGCCCTCGCCCGGACCCCGGGCCCG
>CAZEFK010000104.1:0-25462 GCA_964511405.1 uncultured Comamonadaceae bacterium
CAGGCCGCCGCCCAGGCGGCCCAGGCGGTGGCCACGGCCCAGGCCTCGGCGGCCCACGCCGCGGCCGGCTGGGCCAGCGCCGGCCAGGCCATGGCGGTCGCCGACATCGCCTCGGGCCTGGCGCACCAAGCCGAGACCCATGCGGCCGCAGTGGTCGCCGGCGCCGCGGTCCAGACCCTGGGGGCCTCGACCGACGTCCAGGCCTCGGTCAACCACCTGGCCGGCCTGCTGGCCGGCGACCAGATGGCGACCACGACCACGGACGCGGCGCTGACCCAGATCACCCAGGCCGCCAACACCGCCGCGACCGCGCCCGACCTGTCGGCCGCCACCGCCGCGGCCGCCCACCAGGCCAGCCAGCTCAGCCAGGCCCTGTCCAGCTTCGCGCCCGTGTCGGGCACCGGCGACGCCAGCGCCCACGACGCCAGCGTCAACCTGACCCCGGTGGTCACCGCCGGCGTGGTCGCCACCAGCACCAAGCAGACGCTGGCGGCATGAGCGCGGCTCGGCTATGTCAGGGCCGGCAACGGGCGGAGGCCGGCATGGGGCGAATTGCGGCGATCGCGGGCCTGCTGGCGCTGCTGGCGGGTCCGGCCGGTGCCGAGGAGGGGGCCGACCCGCTGTCGGCCCTCTATCTCCAGACCGCCTGCGAGTACACGCTGCAGCCGTCGCACGAGCTGACCAGCGCCATCCAGTCGGGCTTCTGTCTGGGCACGATCCTGGCCGCCGTGCACATGCACAACTACCTGGCGATCGAGCTCAAGCAGAGCCCGCCCCTGTTCTGCGCCCCGACCGACGCCATCACCGCCCAGCAATGGGTGCGGATCTTTCTGGCCTACGCCCAGAAGAACCCGGCGCAGCTGCACCTCAACCGCATCATCGTGCTGTCCCGCGCCTTCGCCGAGGCCTATCCCTGCGCGAAGTAGCCCGCTGCGGCCGGCTGCTCACGCCCCCCGCTGCAGCGCGCGGGCCTCGCGGTCCAGGCGGCGGCGGAACAGGCTGGCGCCGGGGCCCAGCCAGATCAGGGCGACCAGCGACGCCGAGCCGAAATGCCAGATGAAGACGTTGAGGCCGGTGTCGATGCGGTGGAACAAGCTGAGGCCGGTGGCGCAGAAGCCCGACAGGCTCAGGGTCGCGAGCATCAGCGTGCGATAGGGCCGGACCCGGCCGGCATGATGCAGCATGGTGAACAGCATCACGCCCAGCGGCAAGCTGACGATCAGCATGGTGTAGAGGCAGTACCAGCTGGTCTCGAACGCCCAGGCGTCGCCGCCCAAGCGCAGGGCGTCGCCCAGGCAGCGATAGCAGATCGTGGCCAGCCAGGCCGCCGCCGGCACCAGGGCGGCCCAGGTCGGGCGCGGGCTGCGGTCGGGCAGCGAGACGTAGAACACCGCGAAGCCGGCGACGACGCCGGTCACCAGCGACGCGCCCAGCTCGACCAGATAGCTGGGCTCGGCCAGCTTGGCCTGGATGTCGGGACGGAAACCGACCAGCCACACCGCAACCGCGGTCAGCAGCACCGCCCCCGCCTGCCACAGCAGCGACCAGCGCCAGGGCGCGGCAAACGGGCGCACCGGCTCGGCGCAGCTGACCAGCCGCCGCACCAGCTGGTCGGTGGTGGGGGCCGCGCTCATTCTCCCACCTTGTCGGCGCCGACTTTGTCGGCGCTGGCCTTGCCGGCGCCGGCGAGCAGCGCCCGCAGCGACTTGCCGGCGCGGTGCATCGCCACCTTCAGGGCGCCGACCGACTGGCCGCTGGCCGCCGACGCCTCCTTCAGCGACATCTCCTTCAGGCGCAACAGCTCGACCGCCTGGCGCTGGCCTGGCGGCAGGGCCTGGATGGCGCGGTGCAGGGCCTTGGGATCGGCGTCGAACTCGGGCGGGCCGTCGGCTTCGGCGGCGATGGCGTGATGATGGTCGAGGTCGAGCGGGATCTCGCGGCCGGCCCGGCGCGAGGTTTTGCGCAGCCGGTCGATGATGCGCCGGCGCGCCACCGCCACCAGCCAGGGGCGGAACGGCCGGGTCGGATCGTAGGTGTCGCGGATGATGTGCACGGTCAGCAGGATGTCCTGGACGGCGTCCTCGGCTTCGTCGGGATTGCGGAAGGTCCGCCGCGCCAGGCCCCGCAGATAGGGCGTGATCAGGCCCAGCAGCCGGGCATAGGCGATCTTGTCGCCGGACTGGGCGCCGGCCATCAAGATGCCCAGGTCGGGCTGCGGCTGCATCGCGCCGAACCGGTCTACCGGCATGTCTGGGGCGTCACGGTGCTCAGGGGAATGCGCTCGCGGCGGTGCGGCGACGATCCTAGCACGGTCCATGGGCACGGCGCCAACCGGGGCCGGAGCCAATGCGGTCATCGCCTGTTCTGCCCGTCTGCTGCCGTCATCCTGATCTCCCGGCCGGGCCCGGGCCCGGCGCCGATCAGGAATTCGGCGGTCCGGACCCGAAGTTACGGCCCGGCTTCGCCGGCATTTGAACAAATCTTCGGCCTGATTCTTGTCACAGACAAACCGAGGCCGTTAAGCTACTCTTAACCATCTTCCACCACCCCAGGAGTGGCCGATGGCTGGCCCGCAGTCCCTTTGTGCCGGATGCCGCGCCGTGGTCACGCCGGGCCAGCCGCGCTGGACCCAGCGCGAACCCGAGGAGGTCTGGCACTGGATCTGCGCCGAAGCGGCCGGCCTGACCGCCAGCCCGCTCTATCGCCGGTTCATGCTGCCGCAGCCCCGGCCGGCCCGCGTGCACACATCAGGCCAGCCGCTGCCCGCCCGAAGCAGGCGCATCTCGGCGGGCGGCTAGACGTCTTGACCCGGCGCGGCGGCCCATGTGCAATCGGGCCAACCGGGAGGAACCGACATGCGTGCCTGGGCCGTGGTCGAGAACAATGCGCCGCTCAGCGAGATCGAGCTGCCGACGCCGGAGCCCACCGGCACCGAGGTGCTGCTCGCGGTGTCGCACTGCGGTGTCTGCCACAGCGACCTGCATATCTGGGAGGGCGGATACGACCTGGGCGGCGGCAAGCGCCTGTCGCTCGAGGATCGCGGCGTCAGCCTGCCGCTGGCCATGGGGCACGAGATCGTGGGCCGCGTGGTCAAGCTGGGCCCCGATGCCACGGGTGTCGCGATCGGCGACCGGCGCATCGTCTATCCGTGGGTCGGGTGCGGCCGCTGTGCCCGCTGCCTGGCCGAGGAGGACCACATGTGCCCGCAGGGCCGGGCGCTGGGCGTGTTCCAGAACGGCGGCTACGCCACCCATGTGCTGGCGCCGCACCCCCGCCACCTGGTCGATCCGGGAGCGCTTGATCCGGCGGTCGCCGCCACCTACGCCTGCTCCGGCATCACCGTCTATTCGGCGATTCGCAAGGTGATGCCGATGCCGCCCGACACGCCGATCGTGGTGGTCGGCGCCGGCGGCCTGGGCCTCAACGCGATCGCCGTGCTGCGGGCGCTGGGCCACCGGGCCATCGTCTCGGTCGATACCGGGCCCGAGAAGCGCCAGGCCGCGCTTGAGTCAGGCGCCGCCCGCGCGGTCGACGGCAGCGGCGACAGCGCTGATGTGACCGCGCGCCTCGTCGAGGCCTGCGGCGGCCCGGTCGAGGCGGTGATCGACCTGGTCAACGGCAGCGCCACGGCGCGCGCCGCCTTCGACGCCCTGGCCAAGGGCGGCAAGCTGGTCCAGGTCGGCCTGTTCGGCGGCGAGCTGTCGGTGCCGCTGCCGCTGATGGCCATTCGCGAGCTGACCGTGCGCGGCAGCTATGTCGGCAGCCCGAAGGACCTGCGCGAGGTGGTGGACCTCGCCCGCCAGGGCAAGCTGCCGCCCTTGCCGGTGACCCTGATGCCCCAGGCCTGCGCCCACGACGCGCTGATGACGCTACGCGACGGCAAGGTCTCGGGCCGGATCGTGCTGCGCGCCGAGGCGGTGTGACCCGCGCCTGATCTGGCGCCGGCTACGCCGCCACCCGGTGCTTGCGCGCAGCGTCCAGCTTGGCGCGCGCCGCGACCACGGCGTCCAGGGCCGCCTTCAGCTCGGACCCGCGGGCACTCCACCGGCATGCCTGGAAGGCAGCCAGGGCACGCGTCAGCTCCGCCTCGGCAGCGCTGACGACGGGATCCCTGGGGGTGTCGGTCATCGGCCTGTCCTCTTGGTCTCGTACCAAACCGTATGACGACAACCCTACCCTTTCCTTAATGGCTCACTATGCAATTTAGCGCGGCAGCAGCCGCTGGACCTCGGCCGCGGCATCGGCCAGCGCTGATTCGGGCTCGGCCTTCTGCTCGACGACGCGGGCCAGGTTGTCGACGATGGTCTGGGTCACCTTGACGCCGTTGGAGCCCGGGAAGGCGTACCACGGCACCATCAGCGGCATCTGGTCCAGGCCGGCGCGGAACAGCGGGTTCCGGGCGTAGAAGTCGCCCAGATAATCCGGCGACTTGGCGGCCAGCTCGTTGTTCGGCACATAGCCCGTGCCCGGCACCACCACCGAGGCGCCATAGGGGCCGCTGGCGAACTTCAGAAACCGGAAGGCCGCGGCCTGCTTGGCGGGATCCTTGGTCAGCATGACCGCGGCGTTGCCGCCGGTCGGCAGCCGGCCCCGGGCGGGGTCGATCACCGGCATCGGCGCGGTGCGCAGGTCGAACTTCTCGCCGACCGAGTTGATCACCTGACGCAGGGCGCCGGTGGTCCAGTACATGACGCCGACCTTGCCGGCGGCGAAGGCCTGGAAGCCGGCGTCCGACGTGAAGACCGGCATCTTGCCGTCCTTGACCATGCGGTCCAGCAGCTTGACCGCGGCCTTGCCCTCGGGGCCGGCGAACGCGACCTTCTTTTCGTCCGGGCTCAGCATGCTCCCGCCATAGCCGAACAGCAGCGCCGAGAACATCCAGTCGTCGCCCTGCCAGCGGTAATGCATGCCGCTGATGCCGTCGCCCAGCGCCTGGATCTTGGCCGACAGCTTGATCGCATCGTCCCAATTGGTCGGGAAGTGCTCGGGATCGGCACCGACCTTCTTCAGCAGGTCGGCGTTGTAGTAGGTGATCGGGTTCGAGGTCGCGAAGGCCAGGCCGACCTGCTGGCCGCCGAACCGCGCCAGCGCCAGGATGGTGTCGGAGAAGCCCTGCTCGGCCATGTGGCCGTCGGCCTTGATCAGTGGGGCGAGGTCGACCGACACGCCCTTCTCGGCCAGAACGCGCAGGCGGTTGAGACCGATGAAGCTGACGTCGGGTTCGTCGGGCGTACCAGCCTGGCGCAGGATCAGCTGCAGCCCGTCCTCATAGGTCGGCGAGGGGCTGGCAAAGACGATCTTCACATCAGGGTTCTCGGCCATGAACTTGGCCGAGATCTTGTCCATGACGTCCTTGAAGAACCCGGGCATCGGGTAATGGACGGTCAAGGTCACGGGCGCGGCCGCATGGGCGGCGCCGAACGGCAGCGCCAGCGCCAGCGCGGCGGCGGCAAGGACGGACTTCAGGGTCATGGCGGTGAAGCCTCCAGGTTGCGGACGGTGGGTCAGCCCTTCAGGCCCGAGAGCGTGACGCCCTCGATGAAGCGGCGCTGGGCGGCGAGGAACAGCAGGACCAGCGGCAGGGTGACGATGACGGTTGCGGCCATCAGCGCGCCGTAATCGTCGCCGGCCTCGGCGGCCTTGAAGAAGATCAGGCCGAGCGGCGGGGTCGCGAGCTCGGTGCGGGTAATCGTGATGAGCGGCCAGTAGAGGTCGTTCCAGTGCGCGACCACCGAGAAGATCGCGAAGGCTGTCGCCGCCGGCCACGCGTTGGGCAGCACAACCCGCCACACGATCGCCAGCTCCGACAGCCCGTCCAGGCGCGCGGCGGCGATCAGGTCATCGGGGATCGACTTGAAGAACTGGCGGAACAGGAAGATCCCGAACACCGAGACCACGAACGGCACGACCAGCGCCGCCAGCGTGTTGAGCAGCCCGAGCTGCCCCAGCGCCACATAGAGCGGCAGCGACGTCGCCTGGATCGGGATCAGCAGGCCCAGCAGCACCAGCCCGAACACCAGCTGGGCGCCGCGGAACGGCAGCTTGGCCAGGGCATAGCCGCAGGGCACCGCGAACAGCAGCTGGAAGGCCAGGATCGCGGCGCACACCACCGCGCCGTTGGCGAGGAACGCCGCCATGGGGATCCGCGTCACCGCCCGGGTGTAGTTCTCGACCGCCGCCCACTGGTGCGGCAGCAGATCGAGCTGGGCGCCGAAGATCTCGGACCGGCTCTTGAACGACGCCGAGACCATCCAGAGATAGGGCCCCAGCACGACCAGGGCGCCCGCGGTCAGCACCAGGCGCCGGAGGGTGGTCCCGATCATCCGTAATGCACCCGACGGTCGAGCACGCGGGTCTGGACCAGGGTCACGACCAGCAGGACCGCCACGAGCACCACGGTCATGGCCGCCGCCGAGCCGACATGCAGGAAGACGAAGCCCTCCTGGTAGATGGTCCACAGCAGGGTCTCGGAGGCGTGGCTCGGCTCGCCCTGGGTGATCGCGGCCACGGTCTCGAACACCTTGACCGCGTTGATCAGGCTGATGGTGGCCACGAACAGGGTGGTCGGCGCGAGGAGCGGCCAGGTCACGGTCGCGAACCGGTCCCAGGCCGTGCGCACGCCGTCGACCTCGGCCGCGGCGTAGAGGTCGCGCGGGATCGCGGCGAGGCCGGCCAGGAACAGCACCATATTGAAACCGGCCTGCTGCCAGACCCCGATCGCGGCCAGCGAATAGAGCACCGTGTCGCTGGAGCCCAGCCAGTTCGGCCGCCCGAGCCCCAGCGCCGCCAGCACCGCGTTGACCGGCCCGATGGTCGGGTGCAGCAGGTACTGCCAGGCGGTCGCCATCGCCACGACCAGCGACACCACCGGCAGGAAATAGATGGTCCGGAACAGCGCCCGGAAGCGCGGCTCGGCCTCGATCAGCAGCGCTGCGGCCAGGCCAACCAGCACCGACGCCGGCGCCACCAGCCCGGCATAGAGCGCCGTATTGCCGAAGGACAGCCGGAAGATCCGCGAGTCCAGCAGGTCGCGATAGTTGTCCAGCCCGACGAAGCCGACGCCCCGGGCGCCGAGCTCGTAGTCGGTGGTCGAGACCACCAGCACCGCCAGGGTCGGCAGCAGCAGCAGCACAGCCATGCCGATCACGGCCGGCGCCGACAGCAGCCAGCCGGCCCGGGCCTCGGCCCGCGCCCGAGCCGGGCTGCGCGCACCGACCGCCAGGTCAGCCATGGCTGGTCATCCGCAGGGGCGCTGCCGGCGCCGACCGTCGGCGCTGGCCCTGGCCGTCGAACACCAGAACCGCTTCAGGCCGGGCGGCGACCGCCACCCGCTCGGATGGCGGCGGACCGTCGGGCGGCAGCTTGACCGTCAGGGCCGGACCGTCGGGCAACAGCGCGAGGTGCGCGATGCGCTCGGCGCCCTGGAACTCGACCCGCAGCACCCGCGCCGGCAGGCCGGCCTGGCCGAGCGCGGCATGCTCGGGCCGCAACCCGACCGTCACGGCCGCCGCCGGCTCGTGGCCGGTGGCGAGCGCCACCCCGGCCACGAGCACCCGGCCGGCGGCATCGACCGCGCCGGGCATCAAATTGATGCGCGGGCTGCCCAGGAAGGCCGCGACCTCGACATGGTCGGGATCGCGATAGATCACATCGGGTGGCGCCAGCTGCAGCAGCCGGCCGCCGATCATGACCGCGACCCGGTCGGCCATGCCCAGCGCTTCGGACTGGTCGTGGGTGACGTAGAGGGTCGCCACGCCGACCTGGCGATGCAGCTCGACGATCTCGCCGCGGGTGTGGACGCGCAGCCCGGCGTCCAGGTTGGACAGCGGCTCGTCCATCAGGAAGGCGCGCGGCTGGCGGACCAGGGCGCGGCCCAGCGCCACGCGCTGGCGCTGGCCGCCCGACATCTGGGCCGGCTTGCGGTCGAGCAGGGCCTCGATCTTCAGCGTCCGCGCCGCCTGGCGCACGGTTTCGGCGATGCCGGCGCGGGCCGCGCGGCTGCCCGGCACCAAGCCGCCGACCAGCGGCAGGCGCTGCCACGCCGTGAGCCGCCGCATGGTCAGCGGCACCGCCAGGTTCTGGAACGCCGTCAGGTGCGGATAGAGGGCGTAGGACTGGAACACCATCGCCACGTCACGGTCGGCCGGACGCCGCGCCGTCACGTCGCGGCCATCGATCAGCACCCGGCCGGCGTCCGGCGCCTCCAGCCCGGCGGCGATGCGCAGCAGGGTGGACTTGCCGCAGCCCGACGGCCCGACCAGGGCGATGAATTCGCCGGGCGCCGCCTCGACGGTCACGCCCTTCAGGATCTGGGCATCGCCGAACCGCTTCTCGATGCCGACCAGGCCGAGCCCACTCATGCCGTCGGCCGCGGCGGATAGACCTCATGGATCACGTCGTCGATCAGCGGATTGCCCAGGCCGGGCAGCTCGTGCAGCGCCACCTCGACATCGTCGGTGCCGAAGACCAGCTCGATCGCGCCGGTGCGCCGGCGGCCGCCCAGCTCGACCTGCATGGCGCCGACCACGAAGGCGGTCGACGGCGCCCACAGCACCTTGGCCCGGCGCCAGGCATGGTCGCGATGCTGGTGCAGATGGCCCGAGGCCAGCAGGCGCAGGTCGGGATGGTCGAGCAGCCAGCGATAGTCGCCGCGCGCGGCGGGATCGACCGCCCAGTAGGCGAGCCCGCCGGCCTCGTCCGGATGCTCCAGGAAGAACGGCTTGTGCAGGAATACCGCCAGCCGCCGGCCGGCGGCCTCGGCCACCCTGTCGGCCAGCCAGCCGCGCTGCTCGCGCTCGGCCGCCAGGCCGCTGCCGATCAGCAGCGCGTCAAGGCCGATCAGGCGCCAGCCGGGGGCGTCGTGGTGCCAATAGTCCGGCCCGGCCTGCTCGAGGTAGCGGCGGCGCCTGACCTCGTCGATCACCTGGCGGCCGCTGGTCAGGCAGGGATGGTCGCCGATGTCGTGGTTGCCGGGCAGGCCCAGGAACGGGACGCCCAACGCACGGTGCGCCGCGACCGCTACCGCCAGGTCGGCGTCATGGTCGGCACCGTCCAGCGACATGTCGCCGGTGTTGATGACCAGATCGGGCGCCCGGCCGCGGATCCAGTCCGCCACCACCGCCCAATTGTCGTGGAAGTGGCCGGACCGGGCGCCGAGATGGGTGTCCGACACCAGAATCACGTGCATCGCCGCCTCCGGTCAGATCGCGGCGGACGCTAGACAGGGCGCGCGACGGCGGTATGACCGGGCGGTGACAGAGTGATGACGGTGCCGGCGTCGACATCGTCGTCCGCCATCAGATCATGCTTGGCCGCGGTCACCGCTTCCATCTTACAGTCTGATCCGAACCATGACGGTACCAACGGGCAGGAGCGGAACCGATGCACGCGCAGACATTCAGCTCACCTGACGAAGGCGCCTGGATCAGGCTCGAAACGCTCACGGGCGTGGAACTCTTGCCGCTTGCGCAGCCGGTGCCGGAGGGCTCCATCCACCGGGCGCGCTTGACCGAGGGGACGGTAATCCCGGTTCACACGCACCCTGCCGACGAGTTTGTTCTCGTGCTGTCCGGCACCGTCGAAACGGGCGGCCGGCGCTGCGAGACCGGCACCTTCTGGACGACTCCGGCCGGTACCCGTCAGGGACCGCACATTGCCATCACCGCTGTCGAACTCTTGACCGTTCGCCTTGGCCCGATGGGCTCGTTCGGCGAAGCCGGGTAGTCAGCCGGCGGCGCGCGCCCTTGGCGGCCCCGTCCGTCCATGGCACTAAGGCAGACAGGACACCGCCTTCCGAGGAGCCCGCGATGCGCACGCTGCTGGGCCCGATCGCAGTCCTGATCCTAGCGCTGGCCGGGGCGCTGGCCGGGGGCCGGACCGCGGCCGCCGACGACGTCACCTTGCGGGTGTTCGTCGGCGGCCAGGAGCGCCCTGACGTCATGCGCCCGCTGTTCGACCGGTTCCAGGCCGACCATCCCGGGATCAAGGTCGACATGGAGGTGGGCGGCGCGACCTCCGACGCCCAGCAGCAATATCTGACCACGGTGCTGACCAGCCGCGACCCGGCGCTCGACGTCATCCTGATCGACGTGGTGCGCCCGGCGCAGTACGCCGCCGCCGGCTGGGCCGAGCCCCTGGACCCCTATCTGGGCGCCGACCGCCAGACCTTGCTGGCCGACTATCTGCCGGCCTACAGCGAGGCGGTGCAGGTGGACGGCAAGCTGATCGCGCTGCCGGCCTTCGCCGACGCCCTGCACATCTATTACCGCACCGATCTGCTGGCCAAGTACGGGCTGCCGGCGCCCGCGAGCTGGGCCGACATCGTCGCCGACGCCCAGGCGATCCTGGCCGGCGAACGGGATCCGCAGCTCCAGGGTTTGAGCTTTCAGGGCGCGCCGATCGAGAGCACCAACTGCACCTTCCTGGTGCCGTTCTGGAGCCTGGGCGGCAGCCTGGTCGGACCCGACGGCAAGGTCCAGGTCCAGGGCGAGCCCGGCCGCCAGGCGCTGCAGTTCTGGCTCGACACCATGGCGACCTGGCACATCGCCAAGCCGACCATCGCCGAGGTCCGCACCGACGACACCCGCCTGGATTTCCAGAACGGCCATGCCGCCTTCGCGCTGCTGTGGGCCTATGGCTGGAACCTGTTCCAGAGCGACGCGTCGGCGGTCAAGGGCAAGGTCGCCGTGATCCCGGTGCCGGCCTTCGACGGCGGCAAGCCCACCAGCTGTCTGGGCGGCTGGGCCTGGGCGGTCAGCGCCTTCAGCACCCACAAGCAGGCCGCCGTCGACCTGGTGCGCTTCCTGGCGGGGCCCGTCGGCTCGAAGCATCTGGCGATCCACGCCTCGAACGTGCCGGCGCTGAGCGCGGTGCTCAATGACCCCGAGGTCCTGGCCCGGAACCCGTGGTTCGCTACCGAGCTGCCGGCGCTGGCCGAGACCCGGTCCCGCCCGGTCAGCCCGCGCTACGCCGAGATCAGCGACATCATCCGCACCAACGTCAACGCGGTCCTGGCCGGCATCAAGCAACCCGATGCCGCCCTCTCGGACATGCAGGCCCGGCTGCAACGCGTGCTGAAATAGGCGCCGCCGCCTACGTGCGACATAGGCCATTGATCAGAGAAGCGGGCTTGCCGCGGGTCGATTTCGCGATACGATGGGGTTAAGGCAACCTTTAACAATTCCAGGCACCCTCCGCATCCGCCCGAGGGGCGGCCCAGCACGAGATCATCGGCATGGCGGCGCGATATTCGTTCGAAGTTCAGGTCCTGTACGACAAATCCTGGATCACCGAGGTCATCGTATCGACCGAGACGGAAGCCCAGACCTTGTGCAAGGAGCTGCTGGGCAAGGGTCGCGAGGGCGTCCGGATACTCAAGGAGGCCGACCTCAACGGCAAGGTCTCCGAAACGGTCATCTTTACCAAGCTGGGTGAACCGAAAAAAGAGAAGATCGGCATTACGGAAATCTCGGAAGCGCCCTATTGCAATTCCGAGACCGAGTTCTTCTCGCCGGATGCGCGGCAGACCATCTACCGCATCATGCGCCAGTACATCGACAAGATGGCGGTCACGCCGACCGAGCTGCTGCACAACGACAAGGAGCTGCGGCGCCTGGTCGATTATGATTCGCTGGTGCCGAGCGCGATTACCCGCGTCGCCCAGCTGCAGGCGCGCGCCGGCGGCATCGAGGTCAAGGACCGGCGCGACCAGCTCTACAAGGTGATCGACAGCATCCAGGGCAAGGCGCGCGAAACCGGCGGCCGGCGCAACCTGCCGGAGATCAAGGACAAGAACTTCGACGCCGTGATCGCCGAGCTGGAGCGGACGACCCGCCCCGACGACATCGCCTATGTCGCCCTGGTGGTGCTGTGCAAGGACCTGGTCGGCTGCCGCAGCTTCATCGCCAAGCTGGAGTTTCTGCTCGACCTGTTCGAGTCGGCGGCGCAGCCGCGCTGCATCGACCTGCTCGACGGCGTCCTCGGCGACATCCTGCGCTCGCCCGAGGTGATCACCGACCTCCTGGGCCGGCTGCCGCGGCTGGAGTTGGCGATTGCGCGCCTGACCGACGTGGTCCAGGGCTCGCTGGCCGAAGACGAGCGCGGCCTGCCGCCGCCGACCCGCACCTTGTCGCGGCACCTGCAGGCCAAGTCGCTGCCCCAGACCCGCGATGTCCTGGTCGAGTGCATCGTGCGCCAGATCCTGGGCAAGGGCCGCCTGACCCACGACGAGGATGACCTGGAAAAGGAGGCGCTGAAGCGCGTCTCGCTGAAGCTGATGCAGAACGGAGATCTGCTCGGCGGCGGGGCCGTCGCCGACGCGCTGACCCTGCGCTACCAGCGCTTCCTCAAGGAATCCGAGGCGGCCAGCGCCCGCAATGCGGTCATCGGCATGCTGTCGTTGCTCGACGTCAACGGCGACAAGCTGCGCTTCCTGGTGGCGCTGTCCGACGGCGAGATCGGCCGACGCGAGCCCGACGCGGTGACGTCGCAGATCAGCTATGTGCTGCGCTTCTGCCGCGGCATGAACGACCTGGTCGACCGGACCCTGCAGCTCAAGATCAAGCTGCAGGCGGTCACCCGCCTGCACCGGCAGCTGATGCGCTCGAAGCTGGCCGACCCCCTGCGCAAGGACGCCGCCGACCGGCTTGACGAGATGATGGCGCAGTACATCACGGACATGAAGATCATCGAGAAGCTGGACGAACCGTCGGCGTCGCTCCGGATCCGCGCCCTCCGGCTGATCCAGTTCTGCGACGAGGACACCGTCATCCGCGGCAAGAGCCACGCGCTCGCGCGTGACCGGGTCATCGCCCAGCTGCGCCAGCCGAACTTCGATGCGCGCTTCGTCGAGGACATCCCGGACCCGGCACAGCATGCCCGCGCCCTGCGCAATTTCCACCAGATGCTGACCAAGGCGGGGTTCGCGTAGCCGCTCGGCCGCCCCCGTCTCGTCCGCCCCCGCCTCATCGGAGCCGATCCAGCGCCTCGATGAACAGGCGCAACCCGCGGTCCCGGACCTTCTCGCGGCGCAGGACGAAGCCGAGATCGCGCGCCGCGGGCGGCGCCAGCGGCCGCACCACGGCGCCCGGCACCGGCTCGCGCGCGGCCAGCAGCGGCAGGACGGTGGCGCCGACGCCGCTGCCGACCAGCACCTTGATCGCCTCGACGCTGCCCAGCTCCATGACCGGCCGCGGCCGGATCCCGGCGCCGCGGAACCAGGCGTCGATGATCGCCCGCGTGCTGCCGCCCGGTTCGTAGAGGATCAAGGGCAGGCGGGCCAGGGCAGCGGGCGCCATGGTCGCCGCGGCCGGCGCCAGGGCCTCGGGCAGCAGTGCCACCAGCGGGTCGGCCACCAGCACCGTCGCGACCAGCGACCGCGGCACCGCCGTCGGCAAGGTCACCACAGCGATGTCCAGGCTGCCGGCCTCGACGCGCTGCACCACCTCGTCGCTGTTGCCGGTGGCGACGATCACCTCCAGCCCCGGCATCCGCGCCCGCAGCGCCGCCAGCACCGGGGGCAGCAGGTGAATGCAGGCCGTGGCGCCGGTTCCCAAGCGCACCCGCCCGGCCTCGCCCGATCGGTGCGCGGCGGCCGCCGCAACCACATCCTCGACCGCCGCGCGGGCGCGCCGGGCCGGCTCCAGCAAAGCGGTGCCGGCCGCGGTCGGCAGCAGCCGGCCGCCGGCGCGGTCCAGCAGCCGGACTCCCAGGCTGCGCTCCAGCTCGCGCAGCTGCTGGCTGGCCGCCGGCTGCGTCAGGCCCAGCATCCGCGCCGCAGCCGTCACGCTGCCGGTCTCGACGGCCGCCAGGAAGGTGGCCAGCTGGCGGAGCGACGGTGACATAAGCGAAGTTTATTCTGATGCGCCGTATTCAAAAGTCTTTCTTCCGATGCCGGCGGCGCCGGCGCAGCCTGACGCCATGACCACGCCCGTCACCATCCGCCCCAGCCGCGACGCCGACATGGCCGCCGTCGCGGCGATCTACGCGCACCATGTCCGCCACGGCCTGGCATCGTTCGAGACCGAGCCGCCGTCCCTGGCGGAGATGATCGGGCGCCGCTCGGCGCTGCTGGCCGGCGGCTATCCGCACCTGGTCGCCGTCGACGACGGCCCCGTGCTGGGCTACGCCTATGCTGGTCCCTACCGGCCGCGGCCGGCCTATCGCAACACCGTCGAGACCTCGGTCTATCTCCGGCCGGATGCCGCGGGCCGGGGGATCGGGCGCCAGCTGCTGGCGGCGCTGGTCGCCGAGTGCGCGGGCCGCGGCTTCCGGCAGATGGTCGCCATCGTCGGCGACAGCGCCAACGCGGCGTCCATCCGCCTGCATGAGCGCTGCGGCTTCCGGCTGGTCGGCACGCTTGAATCGGTCGGCTACAAGCATGGCCGCTGGCTCGATACGGTTTTTCTGCAGCGCGCCCTCGGACCCGGCTGCGCCACGCCGCCGGACCGGCCGGAACCGTGACCGCGGCCCGCCGCCTGACCCTGGGGCTGGGCGCCGCCCAGCTCGTCACCTGGGCGACCACCTTCTACCTGCCGGCCGTGTTTGCGGCGCCGGCCGGCGCCAGCCTGAGCGCGGCCCCGGCTGCCGTCCTCGGCGCCTTCTCCGGATCGCTGCTGCTCGCCGGCCTGTGCGCGCCGCGGATCGGCCGGCACATCGAGCGCCATGGCGGCCGCGGCGTGCTCGCCACGGGCGCCGGCGCCACGGCCGCGGGCCTGCTGCTGCTGGCCGCAGCACCCGGCCTGCCGGCCTGGTATGGCGGCTGGGCCGTGCTCGGCCTCGGCATGGCCTGCGGGCTGTACGACGCCGCCTTCGCCACCGTCGGCCGCCTGCTCGGCGATGCCGCGCCGCCGGTCATCACCGGCATCACGCTCATGGCCGGCTTCGCCAGCACGGTGGGCTGGCCGGCCGGCGCCGCGCTGGTCGCGGCGATCGGCTGGCGCGCCACCCTGGCCGCCTATGCGGCGCTGCAGCTCGGCCTGGTCCTGCCGCTGGTGCTGGCCGTGGTCCCGGCCGCAGCCGCTCCCACACCGGCCACCGCCGCTCCGGCCCGGCATGCCGGTGGGCCAGCGCTGCGGGCGGATCGGACGCTCGCCTGCCTGGCCGGCTTCTTCACGCTGCGCTGGCTGATCACCTCGGCGCTGGCGGTGTCGATCCTGCCGCTCCTGCGCGGACTGGGCTTGACGCCGGGCTGGGCGGTCCTGGTGGCGGCGATGATCGGCCCGGGACAGGTCGCCGGCCGCGTGCTCGAATGGAGCTTGGCCGGGCGGCTCGGCGTGCTGACCCGGGCGCGCTTGGGCGCCGCCCTCTTCCCCGGCGGCGTCGCGCTGCTGGCCGCGGCCGGGCCGGCTGCCGCGCCGGCCTTCGCGCTGCTGTACGGCATGAGCAACGGCATCCTGACCATCAATCGGGGCACCCTGCCGCTGGCGCTGTTCGGCCCGGCCGGCTACGCCGCGCGTCTGGGCTGGCTCGCGATGCCGGTGCTGCTGGCCCAGGCGACGGCGCCGACCCTGGCCGCGCCGCTGACCGCAGCCCTGTCGTCCTCGTCGGTGCTGCTGCTGGCCGGGGCGCTGGCCGGCGCCGGAGGCTTGCTGCTCCTGCCGCTGCGTCTGCCCGACCGATCCTGATGCCGGCACGGTGGAATCGTGCCATCATAGACGGCGTTGGATCGGGAGCATGCCAGCCGTGCCGCCACCGACCCCGGACGCCATCTTCCAGCGAGCGCGGGCCCGGATGGTCGAACGCCATCTGGTGCGCGCCGGCGTCACCGACGCCCGGGTGCTGGCCGCCATGGGCCAGGTCCCGCGCGAGCACTTCGTGCCGCCGGACCTGGAGGCCGACGCCTACCGCGACCGGGCCCTGCCGATCGCCTGCGGCCAGACCATCTCGCAGCCCTATGTGGTGGCGCTGATGCTGCAGCTGGCCGAGATCGGCCCCGACGACCGGGTCCTCGACGTCGGCACCGGCTCCGGCTACGGCGCGGCCGTGGCCAGCCGCATCGCCCGCAGCGTCGTGTCGGTCGAGCGCGTCGAGCTGCTGACCGCCGCCGCCCGCAGCCGACTGCGCACGCTCGGCTACGACAATGTCCGGATCGAGGTCGGCGACGGCAGCCTGGGCTGGCCGGCCGAAGCGCCCTATGACGCCATCCTGGTCGGCGCCGCCGCGCCCGCGGTGCCCCCGGCCCTGCGCCAGCAACTCGCCGAGGGTGGGCGCCTGGTCATGCCGATCGGCGGCGACCCGCGCCGCCATCACCTGGTGCGGCTGCGCCGGCGCGGCGAGCGCTATGACGAAGAGCTGCTTGATGCCGTCAGCTTCGTGCCGCTGATCGGCGCCCAAGGGTGGCGGGAGAGCCCGACGGGGGAGATCGAGGCCGGGTAGCGGCCCACTTTCAGCGATCGGCCAGTTCGGCATCTGCTTGCCGGCGCAGCGCCGCCTCGCTCCACTGGTTGAGACTCTTGCCGGACCGCTTCGCGGCCAGCGCTGCGCTCGCGTGGATCTCAGGACTGACCCGCAGCACCAGCTTGCCCGAATAGGGCTTGTCGGGCTGCTTGGCTATCAGCGGGCGCCGGAGCATGCTTCGTCGGCATATCGTGCAGCGCTCGGTGATGAATGCCTCAAGACGGGTCCAGGATGGAACGGCCGCTACTGGTGAGCACGAGCGAATATGATGTTCCGCTGCTGATCGCGGAATGGGAATGGCTGGTTCCCGTCGCTGACACGCCGCTGTTCGTATCGGTGTTCGCCGATTGGGTTTTCGGCGCTCCCGATGGAAGCCTCTGGCGCCTATCCTCTCTGGAAGGTGACTACGTCAGGATCGCCGCCAATTCGCGCGAGTACAACACGCTGAACAAGTCGTTCGAGTGGCTGGAAGACACATTCGCTGCGGGCTGGCAAGAAATTGCGCTTCGCCATGGCTTGGATCCGTCGATCCAGGAGTGCCTCGGATGGAAGCTGCATCCGCTCTTGGGTGGACAGTTTGAGATTGCCAATCTCGGGGTCTTCAGCATGCGCGTTTACCAGAGCTTGATGGGACAATTGCACCGGCAGCTGCGGGAGAGGCAGCGAACGGGATAAGCCGCAGACTGGCAATATAGACTGTCACTGTAACCCGATTTTTGGCCTCACCGACGAGGAGCGGCATGCAGTCATCGAAGCGACCCGGGCGCGATGACCAAGCGCGAGCTTGAGCTGACGAGCCCCGGAGCCCCTATGCCACCCGCTGGCCGGCCACCCACACCGCGCGCACCACCGGGTGACCGCCGATGTCGGCCACCCGCACCAGGTCGGCGCGCAGGCCGGGCGTGATCTCGCCGCGGTCGGCCAGCCCCACCGAGCGGGCCGGGTTGCGGCTGACCAAGCGGATGGCGGCTGGCAGATCGTGGCCCAGGCCGGCGCCGGCGACCCGGAAGGCGGCCTCGAGCAGGCTCGACGGCACATAGTCCGACGACAGGATGTCGACCAGGCCGTCGCGGGCCAGGTCCAGGGCGCCGACATTGCCGGAATGCGAACCGCCCAGCACGACGTTGGGGGCGCCCATCAGCACCGCCAGCCCATGCTCGTGACTGGCGCGCGCCGCGGCCACCGTGGTCGGGAACTCGGCGACCGTCATGCCGTCGGCCACCGACTCGCCGACATGCTCGACGGTGGCGTCGTCGTGGCTCGCCAGCGCCAGCCCCCGCGCCGTGGCACCGGCCACGATCGCGCGCCGATGGGCGGCGCTGTAGCGGGCCTGGGCGGCCCGGCGCTCGGCCATGAAATGCTCGAACTCGAGCTCGTTGAGCTGGAACTTCTTCTGGTAGTACAGCCGGTATTTCGAGACGTCCACGAACTGCCGCTGGCCCGGCGTGTGGTCCATGATCGAGACCAGCCGCACCCGCGGGCTGTCGGCGGTCGCCTGGAACAGCTCGACCGCGCCGTCATAGCTGACTTCGCAGCGCAGATGGATGAAGTGGTCGGAACGCAGCATGCCCGCGCCCTGGGCGTCATGGACGGCGCCGAACATGGCGGTGAGGCCGTCCAGCCGGTCGGAGTCCTCCTTGACGTCGCCCAGCGCCACGGCATCGAACACCGTGGTGATGCCGGCCGCGGCGACCTGAGCGTCATGGGCGACCACGGCGGCGCGCGCCGGCCAGCGCACGCCGGGGCGCGGCCCGAAATGCTTCTCCAGGTTGTCGGTGTGCAGCTCGACCAGCCCCGGCAGCAGATAGTCGCCGCCCAGGTCGACGGCCCCGGGCGCCCGGCTCGGCTTGTCGTCGACCGCGACGATGCGGCCATGGGCCAGCACCAGGCTGCCGAGGACGCAGGCGTCGGCGGTGACGACCTTGGCGTTGGTCAGGATCGTCTCGGTCATCAGCTCCTCTATGCCGCCGCGGCGTAGGGCGTCACCGCCACCGAGCGGGTCGCGACCGCGGCCGAGATGTCGGCATCGTGGAACACCCCGACCAGCGCCGCACCCCGTTTCTTCGCGGCCTCGATCAGCCCGACGACGCGCGCCCGGTTTTCGGCGTCGAGCGCCGAGGTCGGCTCGTCGAGCAGCAGAATCGGATAGGGCCGGGCGAAGCCGCGGGCGATGTTGACCCGCTGCTGCTCGCCGCCCGAGAAGGTCTGCGGCGCCAGCGTCCACAGCCGGCGCGGGATGGCCAGGTGCTCCAGGAGCCGCGCCGCCTCGGCCTCGGCCATGGCCGGCGGCGTGCCGGCGCGCACCAGCGGCTCGGCCACCACCTGCAGGGCGCTGAGCCGGGGGATCACGCGCAGGAACTGGCTGACATAGCCGATGGTCAGGCGGCGCACCGCGACCAGCAGCTGCGGCGAGGCGCCGACCAGCTCGACCGGCCCGCCCCCCGGCCCGCCCTCGTGCCGCACCCGGATGCTGCCGCCCTGGGGCAGGTAATTGCCGTAGATGCAGCGCAGCAGCGTCGACTTGCCGGCGCCCGACGGGCCGCTCAGCACCACGCATTCGCCGGCGCCGACACGCAGGTCGGCGCCATCCAGCACGGTCAGTTCGACGCCGCCCTGCTGGTGCAGGCGGAAGCGCTTGACCAGGCCGCGAACGTCGAGCGGAGGGGCCTCAGGCCGCATGTCGGGCTCCCCGGTTCGTCGCGCCCGCAAGACTCGCCACCCCGGCCGTCATCCCCGCGAAAGCGGGGATCCAGCCGCCATGGCAAGCTCTCCATCGCGATGCCAGATGCAGACGTCGAGCCAGCTGGATCCCCGCTTTCGCGGGGATGACGGAACGGAAGTGCATCATTCCTGCCATCACAGCACCGAGGACACCAGCAACTGGGTATAGGGCTCCTGGGGATCGTCCAGGACCTGGTCGGTCAGGCCGGTCTCGATCACGCGGCCGCCCTGCATGACCAGGGTGCGGTCGGCGAGCAGGCGGGCCACGCCCAGGTCGTGGGTGACCAGCACCGCGGCCAGCCCGAGCTCGTGCACCAGCGTCCGCACCAGGTCGATCAGGCGCGCCTGGACCGAGACGTCCAGGCCGCCGGTGGGCTCGTCCATGAACACCAGGCGCGGCTCGCTGACCAGGTTGCGGGCGATCTGCAGGCGCTGCTGCATGCCCCCGGAAAACGTCTGGGGCCGGTCGTCGATGCGGTCCGGCGCAATTTCCAGCCGCTGCAGCCACTGGCCGGCGGCGGCGCGGATCTGGCCGTAATGCCGCGCGCCGTTGGCCATCAGCCGTTCGCCGACATTGGCGCCGGCCGAGACGCCGAAGCGCAGGCCGTCGCGCGGGTTCTGGTGCACGAAGCCCCATTCGGTGCGGGCCAGCCGCCGCCGCTCGGCCTCGCTCAAGCCGTAGACATCGACCTCGCGGCCATCGGCCATGCGGTAGGCCAGGCGCCCCGCGTCGGGCGGCTCCAGCCCGGCCAGGCAGCGCAGCAGCGTGGTCTTGCCGGCGCCGCTCTCGCCGACGATGGCCATGACCTCGCCGGGCCAGAGCTGGAAGCCGACGCGGTCGACCGCGGCGCGGGCGCCGAAGCGGCGGGTGATGCCGTCGGCGGTGAGCAGCGGGGCGTCGATCATTCGGCCGCCGCCCGGCGCGCGCCGCAGTAGTCGGTGTCGGAGCACACGAAGCGCCTGGTCCCGGCATCGTCGACGATCATCTCGTCCAGGAAGCTGTCACCGGCCCCGCACAGGGCGCAACGCTGGGTCCAGCGCTCGATGCGGAACGGGTGGTCGTCGAAGTCCAGGCTACGCACCGGCGTAAAGGGCGGGACGGCATAGAGCCGCTTCTCGCGGCCGGCACCGAACAACATCAGGGCCGGCGCGCGGTCGAGCTTGGGATTGTCGAACTTGGGGATCGGCGACGGGCTCATCAGGTACCGGCCATTGACCACCACCGGATAGTCGTAGCCGGTCGCGATATGGCCGTAGCGCGCGATGTCCTCGTAGAGTTTGACCGACATCACGGCATAGTCGGCGTGGGCGTGCATCATCCGGTTGACGGCGTTGCGCGGCTCCAGCCAGCGCAAGGGCTCCGGGATCGGCACCTGGAACACCATGATCTGGCCTGATGCCAGCGGCGTCTCGGGGATCCGGTGGCGGGTCTGGATGATGGTCGCCTCGGCCGTGCGCTCGGTGGTGGCGACGCCGGCGGTGCGCGCGAAGAAGCGGCGGATCGAGATGGCGTTGGTGGTGTCGTCGGCGCCCTGGTCGATGACCTTGAGGGTGTCGCCGCGGCCGATGATGCTGGCGGTGACCTGGATGCCGCCGGTGCCCCAGCCATAGGGCAGCGGCATCTCGCGGCTGGAGAACGGCACCTGGTAGCCGGGGATCGCGACCGCCTTGAGCAGGCCGCGCCTGATCATGCGCTTGGTCTGCTCGTCCAGGAACGCGAAGTTGTAGCCGGTCATTCGGCGGCTGCCTTGGCACCCGTCCCGGCTTCGGCGCGGATGGTGCGGATCAGCGTCAGCTCGGACTGGAAGTCGACATGGTGCGGCAGCTTCAGGTGCTGCACGAAGCCCGAGGCCTCGACATTGTCGGCATGCAGCAGCACGAATTCCTGGTCCTGCGCCGGCGCGCCGGCGGTCTCGCCCAGCTCGGACGCGCGCAGGGCACGGTCGCACAGCGCCATGGCCATGGCCTTGCGCTCGGCCTCGCCGAAGGCCAGGCCGTAGCCGCGCGTGAACTGCGGCGGCTCGGTGGCCGAGCCCTTGAACTGATTGACCAAGTCGCACTCGGTGACGGTGATCTCGCCCAGCACCACCGGGAAGCCCAGCTCCTCGGGCACGAAGCTGACCTCGACGGCGCCGGTGCGGATCTCGCCGACGAAGGGATGGGTCGAGCCGTAGCCGCGCTGGGTCGAGTAGCCCATGGCCAGCAGGAAGCCCTCGTCGCCGCGTGCCAGCGCCTGCAGCCGCGCGTCGCGGGGCGCGGGGAAGCTGGGCGGGGTGCGGGTCAGGTCCACGGGCTCGGCCTGGGCCGGCGGCGACCGCTCGATCAGCCCCTCGGCGTTGAGCAGGTCGACGACCCGCGGCGCCGGCGGGATCGGCGCCGCGTGGGCCACGGGCCCGGGCGGCGCCCGCTCGAAATCGAGCAGGCGGTGGGTGTAGTCGAAGGTGGCGCCCAGCACCTGGCCGCCCGGCAGGTCCTTGAAGGTCGCCGAGATCCGGCGGCTGAGCCGGGCCCGTCCGGTGTCGATCGGCCGGCTCACGCCGAAGCGCAGCAGGGTGGTGCGGTAGGCGCGCAGCAGGAAGATCGCCTCGATCAGGTCGCCGCGCGCCTGGGCGATCGCCAGCGCCGCCACCTCGCGGTCATAGAGCGCGCCCTCGGTCATGACCCGGTCGACCGCCAGGCCCAGCTGCTGGTCGATCTGGTCGAGCCCGATCTCGGGCACGGCCGGGTCGCCGCGGCGGCGCCGGGCGAGCAGGCGATGGGCGGCGTCGATCGCCTGCTCGCCACCCTTGACGGCTACGTACATGGGACGGCCTCCGTGGTACGGGGCAGCGCCGCCAGTCGATCGCCCGCGGCGAGCACGATGTCCAGGCCGCGCGGGAAGACCGATGTGGCGCGCCGGCGCTGGTCCCAGAACGCCGCCGGCAGCCCGTCGACCGCCAGCTCGGCGCGGCCGTCGATGCCGGCGCCGGCGAGCGCGATGCGCGCGCCGCGGCCCAAGCCGGCCACGGCCAGGACCAGGGTCGTCGAGGCGTCGGGCGCGGCGTCGGTGCCCAGGTCGAAGCGGTCGAGCGGCGGCAGGCCGGCGGGATCGGCGGCGAAGGCGAAGCGGCAGCGGCCCGGGTCCTCGACCACCGGCGCGCCGCAATGGAACCGGATGAAGCCGGCGGCGGCACCGGCCGCCGCGTCGAGCCACACCGGCGTGTCGGCGTCGCACAGGGTCAGCGCCACGGCCAAGGCCGCCGGCGGCAGCGGCAGGCCGGCCGGCGCCAGCGCCGCGGCGGTCGCGATGCCGCCCGGCCGGCTCATGGCGTCGAGCAGGGCGCGGAAGGTCGCCTGGGCGGCCGGCACCGGGTCGGCAAAGCCGGGCGGAATGCGCGAGAGGTCGAGAGCGGTCATTCGCGGGCCACCGTCGTGAACTCCACCTTGGTTGCCGCGGCTTCCGCCGCCGCCTCGGCCTCGGCCGCCGCCCGGGCCGCGGCCAGGGGCCCGATGACGGCGGCGCGGACCGGGCCGCGATGCGCCGGGTCCTGCATCAGGGCATCGACCAGGGCCGCGCGCTCGGCATGGTCGGCACGCCGGCCCGCGACATAGGCGACGCCGGTGACGGTCGCGCCGTCGGAGCCGGCCAGCTGCACCGCGCAGCGGGTGACCGTCATCTCCGACAGGTTGAACGGCGCGCCGCTGCCGCCGATGCGGCCCTGGACCATGACCATGCCTGTTTCGGGCGGCCGCAGCCGGCCGACGCTCAGGGGCGGCAGGCGCTGCAGCACGCCGTCCAGGGCGGCGGCAAGCGCCGCCGGATCGGCTGTCGCCGTCACCGCCATCCAGGCCTGACGGTCTTCGACGGTCTCAGTGGCTGTCGCCTCTGCCATGGGGGCCCTCCGGGCCTGTCGATGCCGGCGTCCGGAATAGGCGCGAAGCGCCCCGGCCACCAGCGAATAGTTGTCCCTGATCCGTGCGGATTTCTCACAGATCAGGCGCGGGTCCCGATCAGCGCCAGGCGCACCCGCGCCGACACCCAGTCGATCGCCGCAACGGTCGCCAGCAGCAGCAGCAGGATGAACGCGGTCTGCTGCCATTCGTCGGTGCGGATCATCTCCGACAGCGGCAGGCCGATGCCGCCGGCACCGACGATCCCCAGCACGGTCGAGGCTCGGGTGTTGCTCTCGAAGAAGTACAGGACCTGGCTCAGCACCACCGGCAGGAGCTGCGGCAGCAGGGCGAAGCGCACCGACTGCAGCCGGCTGGCGCCGCTCGACAGCACGCCGTCGACCGGTTTGGCGTCGGCGGTCTCGATCGCCTCGGAAAACAGCTTGGCCAGCGCGCCGAAGTCCGAGGTCACGATCGCCAGGGCGCCGGCGAAGGGGCCGAGCCCGACCACATTGATCCAGATCAGCGCCCAGATCAGGGTGTCGACGCCGCGGATGCTGTCGAACAGCCGGCGCGAGAGCAGGCGGACGACGCGGCTGGCGACCACGTTGCGGGCGGCCAGGAAGCTCACGGGCAAGGCCAGCGCCGCCGCGACCAGGGTCCCGACGAAGGCGATGGCCACGGTCTGGGCCAGCGCCACCAGATAGAACTGGGCATTGGCCCAGGTCTGCGGGCTGGGCGGCATCATCAGGCCGAAGATGAAGCCGAACTTGCCGATGCCGCCCAGGATCCGCGGCAGCGTGAAGCCGCAATACCACAGGCTGGCGACCAGCGCGCCGAGCCGCAGCGCCGCCACCGCGGCGGCGCGGCGGGCCCGCGGGCCGTCGCGCGCCAGCAGGGCGGCATGGCGGCCCTCGAGGCCGGCCGTGGCCCCGAGCAGCGCCGCCGCGACCGCGCTCACCGTTGGACCTCGCTGAGCACCCGGTGGCGCAGGCGCTCGGTCGTGTGATCGATGACCATCACAGTGGCGATGATCAGCAGCAGCATGGCGCTGACGTCGGCGTTGTAGAACTTGCGGATCGCGATCAGCAGCAGGTAGCCGATGCCGCCGGCCCCGACGAAGCCCAGCACGGCGGCGCTGCGGACGTTGATCTCGAAGCGCAGCAGCGCGTAGCTCAGGAAGCTCGACAGCACCTGCGGCAGGGCGCCGAACCGGATCTGGCTGAGCCGGCCGCCGCCGCTGGCGGCGATGCCCTCGACCGGCCTCGGGTCGATGCTCTCGACCACTTCGGCGAACAGCTTGCCCAGCGTGCCCATGGTGTGGACCGCGATCGCCAGCACCCCGGGCAGCGGGCCCAGGCCGAAGCAGATCACGAACACCAGCGCGAACACGATGTCGGGGACGGTGCGGCTGAACTCCAGGAACCGCCGCGTTGCCGTCCGCACGACCGCCGACTGCGAGAAGTTGCGGCTGGCCGGAAAGCACAGGACCACGGCCGCGGCCGCGCCGAGCAGGGTGCCGGCATAGGCCATCACCAGCGTTTCGCCCAGGGCGCGCAGCCACTTCTGCCAGCCCCAGAACCACTCGCCGGGATCCGTCCAGACATAGTCGCCGCTGTCGAGATGGATGAGGTCGTCGGCATAGCTGAACAGCCGGCCGATCTTGTCGACCAGCACGTCCAGCCGGACTTCCGCGACCTGGGCGGCGGCCAGGAACAGAACCGCCAACAGCACCAGGCCGAGCAGCGCCCGACGCTGCCGGTGCCGGGCCAGGCCGTCATAGGCGGCCAGATCGGCGACCGCGGCGGAGTTGACGAGCCCGCGCAAGGCGTTGTTCACCGGGCGGGATGCTCCATCGCCTCGGCCGGGCCCCGGTCGTCATCCCGCGCGGGCGCAGGATGACGATCGACGCCAGCGTCCCTACGCCTTGCGCAGGCTGTCGACGAACTTCACCAGCTTGATGGTGTCGTCGTAGTCGGCATTGGCGATCGGCTCCCACGGCCGGTTCTTGCCGTCCGACAGCTTCTTGAAGACGTCGGGCGCCTTGGTCGGGGTGGCGAAGAACGCGGTCTTGATCGCGCCCTTCAGGTCCTCGGGCAGGTCGGTCAGCAGCGCCCAGGGCGAATTGATGATGAGGTCCGACTTCAGGATGATCCGGAAGTCGGCCTTGGTCAGAGTCTTGCCGCTGTTGTCCTTGACCATGCCCTTCTCGAGCATGCGGGTCAGGTTGCTGTCGTCGTCGGCATTCCACCAGTTGGCGCACACGTCGACGGTGCCCTGGGCCAGCGCGATCACGGCATTCTCGTGGCTGCCAGTGACCACCACCTTCGAGAAGTAGGTATCCGGCTTGATGTCCAGCTTGTTGAGCTTGTAGAGCGGCATGTTGTAGCCCGAGGTCGAGTTCGGATCGACCAGGCCCAGGTCCTTGCCCTTCTGGTCCTCGTTCTTCTGGTACGGGCTGTTGGCGCGGACTTAG
>CAZEFK010000105.1:0-25403 GCA_964511405.1 uncultured Comamonadaceae bacterium
GGCCGCGGGCTCGGCCCCGGACTCGGCGGCCGCAGGCTCGACGGATGGCCCCGCCGCCCCATCCGCCGCGGGCGGCGCAGCGGCGGACGCGTCGGCAGCCGGCGCGGGCGCCGCCTTGTCGTCTTCGCCGGGCTGCTTATCCTGGTCCGCCATGAGCCGTCACGACCGCATCGTTATCCTGACCGGGGCCGGGATCTCCGCCGAGAGCGGCCTTCAGACCTTCCGCGACCGCGACGGCATCTGGTCGGCAGTGCGCATCGAGGATGTTGCCACACCGGAGGCGTTTCGGCGCGATCCTACCCGCGTGCACGCGTTCTACAACGCCCGCCGTGCCCAGCTCACGGATCCCGCGGTGCAGCCCAATGCCGCGCACCGGGCGCTGGCCCGACTCGATGCGGGCTGGCGCGGCGACTTGCTGCTGGTCACCCAGAATGTCGACGACCTGCATGCCCGCGCCGGCAGCCGCCGGCTGATCGCGATGCACGGCCAGCTGGCCGAGGTGTCGTGCCTCGGCTGCGGCGCCGTGCGGCCCTGGACCGGGCCCCTGGCGGTGGACCTGGCCTGTCCGGCTTGCGCCGCCCCCGGGGGCTTGCGCCCGAACGTGGTGTGGTTCGGCGAGGTGCCGCACGCGCTGGACCGCATCGGCGCGGCGCTGGCGGACTGCGACCTGTTCGTCGCCATCGGCACCTCGGGCGCGGTCTATCCGGCCGCCGGCTTCGTGGCCGCGGCCAGGGCGGCCGGCGCCCACACCATCGAGATCAACCTGGAGCGATCGGAGGGATCGGGCCGCTTCGCCGAGCGGCGGTTCGGCCGCGCGTCCGAGCTGGTCCCGGCCCTGGTCCAGGAGCTGCTCGATGCCGTCTGACCTGGCGGCGCTGGCGGCCGAGATGCGGGCCTGTGCCGCTTGCGCCGACCTGCCCTTCGGCCCGCGCCCGATCTTCCAGCTGGCGTCGGGCGCCCGGCTGATGATCACCAGCCAGGCGCCGGGCACGCGCGCACACCGGGCCGGCCGCACCTTCGACGATGTCAGCGGCGACACGCTGCGCGGCTGGCTGGGCGTCACCCGCGCGGAGTTCTACGACTCGAGCCGCATCGCCATCGTGCCCATGGGGATGTGCTATCCCGGGCGGGGCGCGGGGGGCGACCTGCCGCCGCGGCCGGGTTGCGCGCCCCTGTGGCAGGCGCGGGTGCGCGCCGCGCTGCCCCAGGTCGAGCTGACCCTGCTGGTCGGCCGGTTCGCGCAGCTCTACCATCTGGGCGAGCGCTGCGGCCCGACCCTGGCCGACACGGTGGCGCGCTGGCAGGACTTCCTGCCGACCTTCCTGCCCACGCCCCATCCCAGCCCGCGCAACCGGCGCTGGCTGCAGCGCTTCCCGCTGTTCGAGACCGCCATCCTGCCCGAAATCCGCCAGCGGGTGCGGGCGCTGCTGGCCTAACATCCCCTATCTGGAGGCATCCCGTTGAACCAGTTCGACTTCGGCGGCCGCGTCGCGGCCATCACCGGCGGCGGCCGCGGCATTGGCCGCGCCGTTGCCGAGCGCATGCTGGCCGGCGGCGCCAAGGTCGCGCTGTGGGACCGCGACGCCGATGCGGCCGCCGCCGCGGCCCGCGATCTGGGCCCGGCGGCGCTGGCGGTGCCCATGGACGTGGCCGACGCGGCCTCGATCGCCGCCGCCCTGGCCGCCACCGAGGCGGGGCTGGGGCCGCTCGACGTCCTGGTCAACAGCGCCGCGATCACCGGCCCGACCGTGCCGGTCGAGGACTATCCGGCCGACGCCTGGCGCCAGGTCATCGAGATCGACCTGATCGGCCTGTTCCTGTGCTGCAAGGCCGTGATCCCGACCATGAAGGCGCGCGATTACGGGCGCATCGTCAACATCGCCTCGATCGCCGGCAAGGAAGGCAACCCCAATGCGTCGGCCTATTCGGCGGCCAAGGCCGGGGTGCTGGCGCTGACCAAGTCGCTGGGCAAGGAGCTGGCCACGACCGGCATCCGCGTCAACGCGGTCACCCCCGCCGCCGTCAAGACCGAGATCTTCCAGCAGATGAGCGAGGCCCACATCGCCTTCATGCTGTCGAAGATCCCGATGGGCCGGTTCGGGCTGGTCGAGGAGGTGGCGGCGCTGGTCTGCTGGCTGGCCTCGGCAGAGTGCTCGTTCTCGACCGGTGCGGTGTTCGACATCTCCGGCGGCCGCGCCACCTACTGACGCCGACCGCCCCGGGGAACGCCGGGCACCCTCGTCCTGTTCTCGGCATGGAGCAGGCAGGGAGGCGCCGGCATGGCGGGATTCGATCGGTTCTCGGTGGTTACGGCCGCGACTTGGCCCACCCTGTCGATCTACGTTCCGACCGCACGCGAGACCGGCAGCGCCCTGGTTGCGGCCACCGGCCTGCGCAATCTGCTGGCCGATGCCGCCGCCCGCCTGGCCGCGAGCGGCGTGCGCCGGCCGACAGTCCAGGAGCTGCTGCAGCCGGCCGAGCGGCTGGCCGCGGATGTCGAGGCCTGGGAGCGGCCTGAACGCGGCTTGGCGCTGTTCCTGTCGCCCGGCCAGTACCTACAGCAGGACCTGCCGATCGGCGTGCCGACGCGGCTGGTGCTGGGACATCATGTGTTCGTGCGGCCGATGCTGCAGCTCTGGCAGGGCGACGACCGCTTTTTCCTCTTGTCGCTGTCGGCCGGCCAAGTCCGGCTGGAGCGCTGCACGCGGTTCGCCTGCGAGGTCCAGGCCGTGCCCGGGATGCCGGCCAGCCTGCAGGTGGTGATCGCCGAGACCGAGGTCGAGCCGACCGTTCAGGTTCAGCCGCAGGCGCGGCGCGGCTTGCGCGGCGCGTCCGCCGCGGTCGCCGGCCATGGCCTGGAATCGCCGAACGAGGTGCGCAAGACCGAGTTCGTCGAATTCCTGCGCCGGGTCGCCGACGCCACGGCGCGCCACCTGGCGGCCGAGTCGGCGCCGCTGGTGCTGGCCGGCGAACCCGAGATCCTGGGCAATTTCCGCAAGATCGCGCGCATTCGGACCCTGGTCGCCGAGGCGATCGAGGCCAACCCCTTCGCGCTGGATCCGGCCGAGCTGCGGACCCGCGCCCATGCCTTGCTCAAGCCGCGCCTGGAGCGGCCGCTGATCGAGGTCTGCGACGTGATCGCGGCGCGCCTCGGCACGGCCGAGCCGACCGTCAGCCTGCGGGTCGAGGAGATCCTGGGCGCGGCGCGGTTCGGGCGCGTCTCGGCGCTGTTGGTCGACGAGGAGGCCATGTTGTGGGGCCGCTTCGACGAGTCAGGCGCGACGGTCGAAGCCAAGGGCACGCCCGGCCCAGAGGACGACGAGCTGCTGAACCTGGCGGCGCTGCACACGATCGCCCATGGCGGCGCGGTCTATAGCCTGGCCCCGGCAGCCATGCCGCAGCACGCCCTGGCCGCGGCGCTGCTGCGCTACTAGTGGCCGCGGTCCTGCAGCCCCTGCGGCGGCATCCCGGCCTGACGGTGCTGGGCCTGATCGTCGTGGCTGTCGTGGCGGTGATCGTGCTGTGGGACTGGAATTGGTTCCGGCCGCTGGCCGAGGCCCGGGCCTCGGCGCTGCTCGGCCGTCCGGTCACGATCGGCAACCTGGCGGTCCAACTGGGCTGGGAGCCGTTGGTCGCGGCCGACGATATCGCGATCGGCAATCCGCCCGAGTTTCCGGCCGGCAGCCAGACCGCCCATGTCGACCGCGTCGCCGCCCGCGTCGAGCTCATGGACCTGCTGCATGGCGCCCTGGTGATCCCCGCGGTGGTGGTCGACCATCCCGTCGGCGACTTCCACCGCGGGCCGTCGGGCACGCCGAACTGGGCGTTCAAGCTGGCCGGCGGCTCGTCGCGCACGCCGCCCCGGCTCGGCGGGCTGGTGATCAACCAGGGCAACATTCATTTGGCCGACCCGACGCTGCGGGCCGACGTCCAGCTGGCCGTATCGACGGAGGCGGCACCCGACGGCGAGCCGCGGCTGGTGGTGACCGGCCGCGGCTCCTATGCCAACCAGCCGATCACCGCGCGGTTCGTCGGCGGGTCGGTGCTGGCGCTGCGCGATCCGTCGAAGCCCTATCCGGTCGACCTGCAGCTGGCCAATGGCGCCACCCGCATCACCCTCAAGGGCACGGTCGAGCAGCCCCTGACCCTAGGGGGTGCGCAGCTCGCGCTGGACCTGCAGGGGCCCGACATGGCCCAGCTGTTTCCGCTGACCGGCGTGCCGTTCCCGGAGACCCAGGCCTACCATGTCAGCGGCGCGCTCGATTACGCCGCCGGCAAGATCCGCTTCCGCCGGTTCGCCGGCACCGTCGGCAGCAGCGACCTGGAGGGTGACTTCGCGGTCGATCCCGGGCCCGAGCGGCCGGTGGTGACGGCGACCCTGGCCTCGCGCCGCGTCGTGCTGGCCGACCTGGCCGCCTTCATCGGCAGCACCCCGGGCAAATCAGGCGCGCCGACCGAGACCCCGCGCCAGAAGCAGGAACGGGCGGCCCAGGAGGCGAGCCCGCGCCTGATCCCCGACCTGCCGCTCAACCTGCCCAAGATCAAGGCTGCGGACGTCCATCTGAGCTACAAGGGCGCGCGCATCGAAAGCCAGTCGACGCCGCTCGACGACCTGGAGGCGCGCCTCGCCATCGACAACGGCAAGATCACGCTCGATCCCCTGAGCTTCGGCGTCGGCCAGGGCCGGATCGTCTCGACCATCGCGCTCGACGCCCGGGACGGCGCCGTCCACGCCGTGGCCGACGTCGACTTCCGCCAGGTCGACGTGCGCCGCCTGATGGCGGCCACGCACACCTTCGGCGGCGCCGGCACCATCGGCGGCCGCATGCGGGTCGACGGCACCGGCCGGTCGCTGTCCGAGGTCCTGGGCAGCGGCAATGGCGAGCTGCGCTTGTTCATGACCGGCGGCGATCTCAGCGCACTGCTGGTCGACCTGGCCGGCCTCGATCTCGGCAACGCCCTGACCTCGGCCTTGGGCCTGCCGACCCGCACGCCGGTGCGCTGCATGGTCGGCGACTTCGGGCTGGCCCAGGGCCAGCTCGGCATCCGCACCTTCCTGATCGACACCACCGAGGCCAACATCGTGGCCAAGGGCGGGATCAACCTGCGCGACGAGAAGACCGACGTTCAGGTTACGACGGATCCCAAGCATCCCAGCATCGGTTCACTGGCCGCCCCGATCGACATCACGGGACCGTTGAAGAGCCCGGGGATCAAACCCGATCCGGGGGTGCTGGCGGCGCGCGGCGGCGCTGCGGCCGTGCTGGGCGTGCTGCTGACGCCGCTGGGCGCGCTGTTGCCCACGATCCAGCTCGGCCTGGGCGAGGACAGCGACTGTGCTGGCGTCGTGGATCGCGCCCGCGCCGCGGTGGCCGAGATGCAGCGCGCGCCGCCGCCGCCACAGGCCGTGCACGCACCCCAAAGCGCGGCGCCGCCGATCGGCGGTGGTGCGGCGGGGACGGCCGCGGGCGCCGGGGCGAAGGAGCGGGCGCCGCGCGCTACGCCGCGACATCAGGCGCCACCGGCGACGGCTCGCCCGCGGTGAAGCGGAGCGGCATGCCGCCGCGCAGCCACTGGCCGTGCTCGGGCCTGAACCGCCACAGGCGCTCGGCGCCGGGCAGGGCGGCGACCGCCGGGCCGTCCCACTCGATGCCGGTCCGGCCGGTGACCTGCAGCAGGTCGCCGGTCGCGAAGTCCGGGACCAGCAGCCCGGCCCGCGGATCGGCGAGCAGGTTGCCCAGGGTGTTGAAGAACTTGTTGCCGGCATAATCAGGCACCACGATCGCGCCGTCGGCCTCGATGCCCAGGAAGCCGGGCTGGCCGCCGCGATGCGAGACATCGACGGCGCCATCGGCCGCCGAGGCCACGAACAGGGTTGCAGCCCCGTCGATCAGGCGCCGGGCCTCGCCGTCGAGCGCGGCCATGGGTTCGGCCCGCACCGGCCCCGGCATCCGCCAGCCGAGATAGTCGCGGGCGTGGATGTATTTGGGGCAGTTGCCGAAGCTCTGCTCCACGGCCACCGAGAAGCCCCGGTCATCGAGTGCTATGACCGGGCCGTTCATGCGGTTGCGCCGGCGGGTCGGCAGCTCGATCCCCAGCAGGCCCAGCCGCGCGCCCGGCGCCAGCACCGCCGCCAGCGGGTCGCCCGCATCAGGGCGCGCCGCGATGTCCAGCCGCTGCGGCGTCGGGCTGGCGACGAAGCCGGGCGGGCCCGCCAGCAGCGACGCCCAGGGCCGGCCCGCGGCGTCGATCGAGCCGACCAGCAGGAACGGCAGCTGGGCGAAGAAGACGCGGTGCTGGTCGGGCATGAAGGGGCGGAGGACCTGGCGTCCGACCGCCGCCATCCGGTCGGCCACGCCGACGCGCGCCTGGATGGCGCGCTCGCCGGCGTGCCAAGGCGATGGCGCATCCATGTCACGCCACCAGCCCGGCGCGGCTCGCCGGCATCGGCTGGAACCCGGGCAGCGCCTCGACGCGGGCCAGCCAGGCCCGGATGCCGCCATGGGGATCGAGGGGCACGCCGCCCTCGGGCGCATGCGCGACATAGCTGTAGAGCGCCACGTCGGCGATGGTCGGGCCGTGCCCGACCAGGAACTGGCGGTCGGCCAGGTGGTCGTCCAGCACCGCGAACAGCGATCCGGCGGTGCGCAGCGCTGCGTCGTGATCGAGCTTGCGGCCGAACACCGTCACCAGCCGGGCGCTCGCCGGACCAAAGTAGAGCGGCCCCTGGGCGACCGACAGCCAGCGCTGGACCTGGGCGGCCCAGACGGCGTCGGTCGGCAGCCATTGCCGCCGGGCATCGTAGCGGGTCGCGAGATAGACCAGGATCGCGACCGAGTCGGCGATCACGGCGTCGCCATCCGCGAGCACCGGCACGGTGCCGAACGGGTTCAGCGCCAGGAAGGCGGGCTGCTTCTGCTCGCCGGCCCGCAGGTCGACGGTGCGGGCGTCGAAGGGCAGGCCGAGCAGCCGCAGCATCAGCTCGGCCCGATGCGAATGGCCCGACAGCGGGAAGCCATAGAGGGTGAGGGACATGGCGGTCTCCAGGGAATGCCGCTTGGAGATGGCCGTTCCCGTTTCCGGTTTAATTGCTCAAGATCGGCGGTCTCTCTTGCGTATCGAGAAATAATCCGTGGATCGCCTGGACATCCTCGCCGCGTTCGTCGCGGTCGCCGAGCAGGGCAGCTTCGTGGCAGCGGCCCATCGGCTCGGCCGGTCGCCGGCGGCTGTGACCCGCGCCGTCGCGGCCCTGGAGGACCGCTTGGCCACCCGCCTGTTCCAGCGCAGCACCCGCGCTGTCGCGCTCACCGATGCCGGCACCCGCTACCTCGACCGCTGCCGGCGCGCGCTGGCGGCCTTCGAGGAGCTGGAGCTGTCGGCCGCCGGCGACCGCCAGGAACTGCGCGGCCTGCTGACCATGACCGGGCCCGAGATGTTCGGGCGTCTGCATCTGCTGCCGATCGTCCAGGCGTTCATGCGCGACCATCCGGCGGTGTCGGTGTCGCTGCTGCTGCTGAACCGGATCGTGTCGTTCGTGGACGAGGGCATCGATCTCGGCGTGCGCATCGCCCACCTGCCCGACTCGTCGCTGCTGGCGATCCCGGTCGGCAGCGTCCGCCGCGTGGTCTGCGCCAGCCCGGCCTACCTGGCGGCGCGCGGCGAACCCGCGAGCCCGGCCGATCTGGCCGGGCACGACACCATCGCCGTCACCGGCGTCCGGCCCGTGATCGACCGCTGGTCCTTCGGCCAGGGCGCGGCCGAGACGACCGTCGGCGTGACGCCGCGGCTGGCGGTCAATTCGGTCCAGGCCACCCTCGACGCCGCGGCCGCGGGCGGGGGCTTCGTGCGGGCGCTGTCCTATCAGACCGAGCCGCTCGAAGCCGCCGGCACGCTGCGTCGCGTGCTGGTCGGCTTCGAGCCGCCGCCGATCCCGATCCGCATCGTGCACCCGGCCGGCCGCCATCTGTCGCCCCAGGTCCGCCTATTCCTGGACCGGACGGCCGCCGCGCTGCGCCGGCGCTTCGGCTAAGCCTCGCGACTGGCGGGCGAGGCCCAGACCTTGATCGCGGTCGGGCCGGTGTCGCCGTCGGCCTGGACATACTGGACCACGGTGCCGTCGGCCAAGTCGTCGAAGCCGCCGTCGATCAGGCTGTTGCGGTGAAAATAGAGCTGGCCGCCGGTGTTGGTCTGGATGAAGCCGAAGTCCTGGTCCCTGTTGAGCTGGGTCACCTGACCCACGACCACGGTCTCGTGCGGCAGCACCGTGCCCGAGATCCGCGCCTTGAACGCCTTCAGCTGGCGCTCGGCGGCGTGGAAGGCGTCGCGAATCGCGGCGCGCAGCTCCGGATGGCCGTGGTTGGCGCGGCTGACCACCAGCTCGGTCCCCGGCACCGACAGCTCGATGTGAACGTCGTAGCGCGGGGCGGCGGTAGTGGTGGCCTCGACCGCGACGCGGCAGCCGATCAGGTGGTCATAGAGGCGGTCGAGCTTGGCGACGTGGTTGCGCACGTCGTCCTCGATCTGCGGCGAGTTCGACATGTTGTGGAAACTGAGCTCGAGGGGCACGTCCATGATTGCGTCACCTCCGTGACTCGGAGGACGGCAATCGCCGGGCCCGGGTTCCTCGGTCAGGAGACCGGAACCGGCGGCATGGCCTCCGCAGCGGCGAGGTCGGCCAGCCCGGCGCGCAGCGCCTCGATGCCGAGGCCGGTCTCGGCGCTGGTCGCGATCACCACCGGATGGGCGGCCGGGCGGGTCGCCAGGGTCCGGGCGGCCGCGTCGACCGCGGCGGCGCGGGCCGTGGCCGGCAGCTTGTCGATCTTGGTCAGGACCAGCTGGTAGGACACCGCCGCCTTGTCCAGCCGGCCCATCATCTCGGCGTCGTTGGGCTTGATGCCGTGGCGCGCATCGACCAGCAGGCACAGCCGGCGCAGGGTCGCCCGGCCCTTGAGGTAGGCGTCGATCGCCTCGGTCCAACGCTTGATCTCGGCCTTGGACGCCTCGGCATAGCCGTAGCCGGGCATGTCGACGATCAGCAGCCGGTCGTCCAACGAGAAGAAGTTGAGCTGGCGGGTGCGGCCCGGCGTATTCGAGGTGCGGGCAAGCGCCAACTGGCCGGTGACGGCGTTGATCAGGCTCGACTTGCCGACATTGGAGCGGCCGAGGAATGCGACCTCGGGCAAGCTGTGCGGCGGCAGCGAGCCCAAGTCGGCCGCCGCCCACACGAACCGGCAGGGGCGCGCGAACAGAAGCCGCCCGCGCTCGCGGGCGGCCTCGTCGTCGGTGTCCAGGTCCGCGGTCAAGCCGGCGACTTACGCACCGTGACCTGGCCGGTGCGGCGCGTTAAGAAATATTGTTGCGCCATCGACAGGGTGTTGTTCCACGCCCAGTAGACCACCAGCCCGGCCGGGAAGTGCGCCAGCATGAAGGTGAAGATCACCGGCATGACCATGAACAGCTTGGCCTGGACCGGGTCGGGCGGCTGCGGGTTCAACCGCTGCTGCAGGAACATCGTGATGCCCATGATGATCGGCCAGGCGCCCAGCATCAGGGCCTCCGGCGGCATCCACGGGATCAGGCCGAACAGGTTGAACACCGTGGTCGGGTCCGGCGCCGAGAGGTCGTGGATCCAGCCGAAGAACGGCTGGTGGCGCATCTCGATGGTCACGAACAGGACCTTGTACAGCGAGAAGAACACCGGGATCTGCAGCGCGATCGGCAGGCAGCCCGAGACCGGGTTGACCTTCTCGCGCTTGTAGACCTGCATCAGCTCGGCGTTCATCTTCTGGCGGTCGTCGCCGTACTTCTCCTTCAGCTCGGCCATGAGGGGGCTGAGCCGCTTCATCTTGGCCATCGCCCGATAGGAGTAGTTGGCCACCGGGAAGAACAGCGCGCGGATGCACACCGTCAGCATCAGGATGGCGACGCCGAAATTGCCGACCGCGCCATAGATCCAGTCGAGCAGGCTGAAGATCGGCCGGGTCAGGAAGAAGAACCAGCCCCAGTCCACCGCATAGTCGAAGCGGGTGATGCCCAGGTCGTTCTTATAGGCGGTCAGCAGCTTGACTTCCTTGGCGCCGGCGAACAGGCGGGACTCGTCGGCGACGGTGGCGCCGGGAGCGACCTCGCGGGCCTGGGCCAGGTCGTCGATCTGGTAATGGTCGACGCCGTCGCGCACGGTGTGCGTGACATGGGTCGTCACCGCCTCCTTCTGGTCGGGGATCAGCGCCACCAGCCAGTATTTGTCGGTGAAGCCCAGCCAGCCGCCGGTCGAGGCCTCGGTGATCGGCTGGGTCTCGTCCTTCAGCGCCTTGTACTTGAACTCGCGCAGGCGGTCGCCCAGCATGCCGACCACGCCCTCATGCAGGATGTAGTAGCCGAGCAGCGGCGGCGTGCCGGTGCGCGCGACCCGCTCATAGGGCAGCAGCTTGACGGCGGTGGCGCCGTGGTTCTCGACCTCCTGGCGGATCGAAATCATGTAGTCGCGGTCGATCGCGATCACGCGCCGGAAGGTCAGGCCCTGGCCGTTGTCCCAGCTCAGCGTCACCGGCTCGCCGGGCCGCAGCACGTCGCGGTCGGCGGTCCAGCGGGTGTCGGGACCGGGCAGGGCGACGCCGGGGGTATCGGCCGTCCAGCCGCCGTCGTCGTAATAGGCGTCGGCGGTGCCCGCCGGGTTCAGCAGGGTGATCGGCGGCGAGTTCGGATCGACCGTCTCGCGATAGGTGATCAGCGTGATGTCGTCGATGCGGCCGCCGGTCAGCGAGATCGAGCCGCTCACCCGCGGGGTCTCGATCTTGACGCGCGGCGTGTCGGCGATCATGGCGGCGCGGCTGGGGGCCGCGGCGGCCGGGGTGGCGCTGCCGGCGGCCGGCACGCTGCCCGACGGTGGCGTGCCGGCCGCCGGTTGGGCCGCCTGCTCGGTCTTGGCCGGCTCCGGCGGTTTCGGCGCCGGGAAGAAATACTGGGATCCGAACAGGATCACTGCCGACAGGGCAAAGGCGAGGATAAGGTTCTTCTGATCCATGACCGAACGGGTCCCCCTGACGGCAGCGGCCGTCTAGAATCGAAGCTTCGTGACCAGCCGCGCCCGCGGCTTGGGCGATTGCGGCGGCACCGGGTCGTAGCCGGCGCCGCCGCCCCAGGGATGGCAGCGCAGGATCCGCCGCGCCGCCAGCAGGCTGCCCCGTGCCGCCCCGTGGCGGTGGAGGGCCTCGATCGCGTAGTGCGAGCAGCTCGGCTCGAACCGGCAGGACGGCGGAAAGAACGGGCGCAGCAGCAGTTGATAGCCGCGCACCGCGAGCGCCAGAGCCCAGGCGAGGCCGCTCACGGCGCGGACTCGCGCCAGACCTTCAGCCGCTTCAGGGCCGTCTCGAGGTCCGCGATCAGCTCGGGCCAGGGCCGCTCGGCCGTGGCGTCGCGCGCCACCAGCACATAGTCGTGCCCCGGTGCGGCGTGCGGCGCCAGCACGGCATCGACCGCCGCGCGCAGGCGGCGGCGCGCCCGGTTGCGGCGGACGGCATTGCCGACCTTGCGGCTGGCGGTGAATCCGATGGCCCGGCGATCCGGATCCGCGGCGGGGGCCACCTGCAGCAGCAGGCCGGGGGCCACCCATTTGCGGCGCGACGCGGCGACGCGAAGGAAATCGGCGCGGACCTTCAGGCGCGGCAGCCGGCCTGCCATGCCCGGGCGTGCCGGTGCCAGGCTAACCCGCGCCAGGCTAAGCCGATAGCCGCTTGCGGCCCTTCGCGCGGCGGGCGTTAAGCACATTGCGGCCGCCCACGGTCGCCATGCGGGAGCGGAAGCCGTGCCGCCGCTTGCGGATCAGCCGGCTCGGCTGGTAGGTGCGTTTCACGATGGGTCTCCCAGAAAAGCGGCGGCATGTATAGGGGGTGGTCCCGGGATAGTCAATCGCAGGGCAGCCGTCCGCAGCGGCGGCTTGGGGCGTCGCCGACACATATGGCCCTGGCCGCGCCGGATCGGGCCTTCGGGGCCGACGCAGGGTCGATCCGCCGCAGCTGCGGGCCCCAGATCGATGGTTTGAGCTAGACCACGGCGGCTAGCCGCGTTACACCGCAGCGGCGAACGGCTTGGGGAAGTGGTGACCGGCGATGGGTCAATTCGTGCTCGGAGGCTTGGCGTCGGCGATCGGCCTGGGCGCGCTGTACGGCGCCTCGCAGGCCCACGACAACGACCTGCTCTATGTGGGTGGCTTGGCCCTGTTCGCCGGCTCGGTCCTGTACGTGTTCAACCTGGTCCGGCGCAACGTCGGCAGCGAGCACTGACCGTCAATCCAGCTGCAGCAACTGCCCCTTGAGGTAGGCGCTTTCGGGCAGGAACGGATGGACGGGGTGGTCGGGGGCGGCCCCGGCCGAGCGCAGGATGCGGCCACTGCGGCGCGCGCGGGAGAGGCCGGCGCGGACTTCGGCGGCGAAGGCATCGGGCTCGACATTGTGGCTGCAGGACGCCACGAACAGGAACCCCTGCGGGCGCACCAGCCCGGCCGCCAGCCGCGCCATCCGCCGATAGGCCTTCAGGCCCACGGCCAGGTCCTTGCGCGACTTGACGAAGGCCGGCGGGTCGGCGACCACGATGTCGTAGCGCTCGCCGGCGTCGAGCAGCTTTTCCATGACCTCGAAGCCGTCGCCGGCGGTGACCGTCAGCCGCTCGGCCACGCCGTTGAGCGCGGCCGAGGCCTGGCAGGCCTCGAGCGCCGGCTTGGACCGGTCGACCAGATGGGCTGACGCCGCGCCCGCGACCAGCGCCGTGATGCCGAAGCCGCCGCCATAGGCGTACAGGTCCAGGACCCGGGCGCCGCTGCCGAGCCGCGCGATCGCCGCGCGATTGTCGCGCTGGTCGTGGAACCAGCCGGTCTTCTGGCCGGCCAGCGGGTCGATGCGAAAGCGGGCACCGTTCTCGATCAGCTCGACCGGCTGGTCCAGGCTGCCGGCGGCGACCTCGACCCCGGTCGCCAGGCCCTCGGTTTCGCGCGCCGAGCTGTCGTTGCGCAGCACCACGGCGCGCGGCGCCAGCGCCTGGGCCACCGCATCAAGCAGCGGCGCCTTCAGGGCGTCGATGCCGGCCGTGTTCAGCTGCAGCACGGCGACGTCGCCATACCGATCGACCACCAGCCCGGGCAGGCCGTCAGCCTCGGCGTGGATCAGGCGGTAGAACGGGCTGCCGATCAGGCGGTCGCGCAGGTCCCGGGCCCGCACCAGCCGTTCGGCCAGGAACGCGGCATCGATGCGGGCGGCGGGATCGCGGCTGAGGAGGCGGGCGCTGACCAGCGGATGGGGGTTGAACATCGCCGTGCCCAGCCGCTCGCCCGACGCCGCGGCCAGGGCGACCAGCGTCCCCGGCGGCAGCGCCTTGGCCGCCGGGGTCATGGCAACCTCGTTGGAATAGACCCAGGGATGGCCGCCCAGGACCCGGCGCTGGCGGTCGGGCTGAAGGCTGACGACCGGGCGCGTGTCGGCGGCGAGCGCGCCGTCGGCGCTCACCGTCGGCTGCCGCGGGCGACGGCGATCGGCTGCGCGAACTGCAGCTCGACATCCCAAGGGAACAGGATCCAAGTGTCCTGGCTGACCTCGGTGATGAAGGTGTCGACCATCGGCCGCCCGGACGGCTTGGCGTAGATCGTGGCAAAATGCGCCTTGGGCAGCATCTCGCGGACCACGCGGGCGGTCACGCCGGTGTCGACCAGGTCGTCGACGATCAGCAGGCCGGTGCCGTCGCCGGCGACCGGCTTCAGCACCTTGGGCTGGCCCTTCTGGCGGTCGTCATAGGTGTGGACGCAGATGGTGTCGACCAGCCGCAGCTCCAGCTCGCGGGCCACGATCGCGGCCGGGACCAGGCCGCCCCGGGCGACCGCGACGATCCCGGACCACGGCCCGTGCTCATGCAGCCGCCAGGCCAGCGCCTTGGCGTGACGGTGCAGCTCCTCCCAGCTGACTGGGAAGGTCTTGACGACCGGCGACGGGCTGTCGTCCACGGCGATATCTCCAAGTCCGAACGGGTGTGCGGCCTTTTACTGCGCGCCCGCCGCCGCCGCAACGGCAGCGAATTCGGTCCGCAGCATGGGGTACAGGCGCCGGAAGCGGGCCTGGCGTCCAGCCAGGAGTGCCTGCCGGCGGGGATCCGGCTCGATGCGGTCGCGCATGTCGGGCGGCCGGCACACGGCCTCGGGCGGTGCGCCCGAGGCGGCCAGGCGGGCCAGCCGCGCCGCGCCGAAGGCGGCACCCCGGTCGGCGTCGCCGGGCAGGTCCAGCGGCTGGCCGAAGGCGCTGGCGATCAGCTCGGCCCACAGCCGGCTGCGGGCGCCGCCGCCGACCAGCATCAGCCGCTGCGGGCGACTGCCGCAGGCATCAAGCGCCGCCAGGCCGTCGGCCAGGGCGAAGGCGACGCCCTCCAGCACGGCATAGGCCACGGCAGCCCGGTCATGGTCGGCGGTGAGGCCGAACAGCACGCCCTGTGCGGTCGCGTCGTTGTGCGGCGTCCGCTCGCCCGACAGATAGGGCAGGAACAGCGGCGCCGCCGCGGCGTCGGCTTGAGCGGCCTCGGACGCCAGCCGGCCGGCCTCGATGCCGAACAGGCGTGCGGCCCAGGCCAGGCTGGCGCCGGCCGCCAGGATCACGCTCATCTGATGCCAGCGGCCGGGCACGGCATGGCAGAAGCTGTGCACGGCCCGGTCGGGGTCGGGCCCGTAGCCGTCGGCGGCCGCGAACACCACGCCCGAGGTGCCCAGCGACACGAAGCCCTGGCCGCCGGCGATCGCCCCCATGCCGACCCCGGCGGCGGCGTTGTCGCCGGCGCCGCCGGCGACCACCACATCGCGGCCGAGGCCCCAGCGCGCGGCCAGGGCCGGCCGCAGCCGGCCTGATACGGCCGTGCCCTCGACCAGCCGCGGCATGTGGCGGCGCGTGAGGCCGGTGGCCGCGAGCATGGTATCGGACCAGTCGCGGCGGCCGACGTCGAGCCACAGGGTGCCGGCGGCGTCGGACATCTCCGAGACCCGCTCGCCGGTCAGGCGCAGGCGCAGATAGTCCTTGGGCAGCAGCACGGTCGCGAGGCGCGGGATCAGCTCGGGCTCGTGGCGCGCCACCCACAGCAGCTTGGGCGCGGTGAAGCCGGGCATGGCCAGGTTGCCGGTGATGGCGCGAGAGTCGGGCACGCGGCGCTCGAGCTCCCCGCATCCGGCAGCCGACCGGCCGTCGTTCCACAGGATTGCCGGCCGCAGGACGTGGTCGGCCCGGTCCAGCAGCACCGCGCCGTGCATCTGGCCGGCGAGGCCGATGCCACGCACCGCCGCCAGCGCCGGGCCATGGTCGCGGGCGATCTCGTCGAGCGCCGATTCGACGGCCCGCCACCAGGCCTCGGGATCCTGCTCGGACCAGAGCGGGCGCGGGCGCGCGACGCTGAGCGGCCGCGTGGCCATGGCGACCGGCCGCTCGCCGTCGTCGACCAGCAGCAGCTTGAGGTCGGTGGTGCCGAGATCCAGGCCCAGATACATCTGCCGCTTCCCCGCGTCATGTCCTCGGGAGGCGGCAGTCTAGGGCAGGGGCGCGATCAGCCGAAGCGGCCGGTCACGTAATTCCGCGTGCGCTCGTGCTGCGGGGCGGTGAACAGCCGCTCGGTTTCGCCCGCCTCGACCAGCTCGCCCAGATACATGAAGGCGGTGTAGTCGCTGATGCGCGCCGCCTGCTGCAGGTTGTGGGTGACGATGACGATCGTGAAGCTGCGCTTCAGATCGTCGATCAGCTCCTCGATCTTCTGGGTCGAGATCGGGTCCAGCGCCGATGCCGGCTCGTCGAGCAGCAGCACTTCGGGCTCCAGGGCGATCGCGCGGGCGATGCACAGGCGCTGCTGCTGGCCGCCCGACAGGCCCAGTCCGCTGCCATGCAGCTTGTCCTTGACCTCGGGCCACAACGCGGCCCGGGTCAGGGCCGCCTCGACCCGTTCGTCCATGACACTGCGTCGCGGCCGCTCATAGAGGCGGATGCCGAAGGCGATGTTGTCATAGATCGACATCGGGAACGGCGTCGGCTTCTGGAACACCATGCCGACCCGGCTGCGCAGCCGGTTGAGGTCGAGGCCCGACGACAGGATGTCCTCGCCGTCCAGCATCACCTGGCCGGTGGCCTTCTGCCCGGGATAGAGCTCGAAAATGCGGTTCAGGGTCCGCAACAGCGTGGACTTGCCGCAGCCCGACGGGCCGATCAGCGCCGTGGCGCAGTTCTCGGCGAAGTCGATGCTGATCGACTTCAGCGCCTGGGCCCCGCCCCGGTAATAGAAGTTCAGGTCCTTGACCGCGATCTTGGGGCGGTGGGCCGTTGCCGCGGGGCGGGCGCTCACGGCCACACTGGTGTTGATGGTCATCGCGCCTCCGAGGACGAGCGCAGCAGGGACCGCGCCAGGATGCTGAGGAGAAGGATCGCCAGGGTGATCAGCAGGGCGCCGGCCCACGCCAGCCGCCGCCAGTCGTCATAGGGGCTCATGGCGAACTGGAAGATCACCACCGGCAGGTTGGCGATCGGGCGGGTCAAGTCCAGGCTCCAGAACTGGTTATTGAGAGCCGTGAACAGGAGCGGCGCGGTCTCGCCGCTGACGCGCGCCACGGCCAGCAGGATGCCGGTGGTGACGCCGGCGCGGGCGGCGCGCCAGCAGATCGAGACGATCACCCGCCATTGCGGCGCGCCCAGGGCGGCGCAGGCCTCGCGCAGGCCATTGGGCACCAGCCGCAGCATGTCCTCGGTCGTGCGCAGCACCACCGGGACCACGATCACGGCCAGCGCCACGCCACCGGCGATGCCCGAGAAGTGCGACGTCGGCACGACCAGGATCTCGTAGATGAACAGGCCGATCAGGATCGACGGCGCGCTCATCAGGATGTCGTTGACGAACCGCGTCAGGTTGGCGAGCCAGCTGTCGCGCCCGAATTCGGCGAGCCAGGTACCGGCCAGCACGCCCGCCGGGGCACCGACGACGGTCCCAAGGATCGTCATCATCAGGCTGCCGACGATGGCGTTGGCCAAGCCGCCGTCGCTGCCGGGCGGCGGCGTGTTCTCGGTGATCAGCTTCAACGAGAAGCCGGCCACGCCGTTGCCGACCAGGGTGATCAGGATCAGCGCCAGCACGCCGATGCCCAGCGCGGTGCTGGCGATCGCGGCGGCTTCGGCGGTCCGGTTGGCGAACCGGCGCCGGGCTTGCAGGGCGGCGTTGATCTTCATGGGTCGTCCCCTCAGGCCGCGGCGCGGGCTTCGAGCCGCCGCAGCATCAGCCGGGCGGCCGCCAGCACGACGAAGCTGATGACGAACAGGCTGAAGCCGAGGGCGACCAGCGCCGAGGGATAGATGTCTCCGGTCGCCTCGGCGAATTCGTTGGCGACCGTCGAGCTGATGGTGGCGCCGGGCAGGAACAGCGACGGGCTGATGTCATGAGCGTTGCCGATGACGAAGGTCACGGCCATGGTCTCGCCCAGCGCGCGACCCAGCCCCAGCATGATCCCGCCGATGACGCTGGCGCGGGTGTAGGGCAGCACGATGTGCCACACCACCTCCCAGGTGGTGCAGCCGATGCCGTAGGCGCTCTCGCGGACCATGGGCGGCACGGTCAGGAACACGTCGCGCATGGTCGCGGCCACGAACGGCACGATCATCACGGCCAGGATCATCCCGGCGGTCGACATGCCGATGCCCATCGGCGGGCCGTCGAACAGGGCGCCGAGCAGCGGGATCGGGCCGAGCCAGTCGGTCAGCAGCGGCTGGACATACTCGGCGTAGAACGGGGCGAACACGAACAGGCCCCACATGCCGTAGATGATGCTGGGGACGGCGGCCAGGAGCTCGATCGCGATGCCGACCGGGCGGCGCGCCCAGTCCGGGGCCAGCTCGGTCAGGAACATCGCGATGCCGAAGCTGATCGGCACGCCGAACAGGATCGCGATCACCGAGGTGACCAGGGTACCGTAGACCGGTGCGATGAGGCCGAAGCGCTCGGTGACGGGGTTCCAGGTGACCGATGTGAAGAAGGCGCCGCCCATCTTGGACAGGACCGGCAGGCTGCCATAGGCCAGCGACAGCAGGATGCCCAGCAGCAGCGTCAGCACCAGCACGGCGGCGCCGCAGGTCAGGCCGCGGAACAGCTTGTCGCCCATGGGGTTGGCGGAGGCTGGCCGGCCGGTGTCGGCGCGCGTCAGGCTTGCGGTCTCGGATGTCATCACGGGAAGGCCGCCAGTTCTCGGGACGGAACAGCGCGCCGGTGACGGGCGCGGACAATCAGCCGGAGGGCGCCGCCCGGGCGGGCGGCGCCCACGCCGGGTCAGTTGGTCAGGACCGGCTTGCCCTGGTCGTCGGTCAGGGTCTTCTGCCAGGTCGCGTCGATCAGCTTGGTCACCGAGTCGGGCAGCGGCACGTAGTCGAGCTGAGTGGCGAGGTCGCCGCCCTTCTCGTAGGCCCACTTGAAGAAGCCGACCACCTGCTTGGCGGTGTCGGGCTTGTCCTGCTTCTTGTGCATCAGGATGAAGGTGGCGCCGGCGATCGGCCAGGCGTTCTTGCCGGGCTGGTCGGTCAGCAGCAGGTGGAAGCCGGGCGCCTTGGACCAATCGGCGCCGGCGGCGGCGGCGGCGAAGGCGCCGGCGTCGGGCGCCACATAGTCGCCGTCATGGTCCTTCATCAGGACATAGGCCAGCTTGTTCTGCTTGGCGTAGGCATACTCGACGTAGCCGATGCTGCCGTTGATCTGGCGAGCATAGGACGACACGCCCTCGTTGCCCTTGGCGCCGACACCGCCCGGCCACTCGACCGAGGTGTTCTCGCCGATCTTGCTCTTGAACTCGGGGCTGACCTGCGACAGGTAGTGCGTGAAGATGAAGTTCGTGCCCGACCCGTCGGAGCGGTGGACGGTCGTGATGTTCTCGCCGGGCAGGGTCAGGCCGGGATTGAGCGCCTTGATCGCCGCATCATCCCACTTCTTGATCTTGCCCAGGTAGATGTCGGTCAGCACCGTGCCGTCCAGCCGCACCTTGCCCGCGTCGATGCCCTTGATGTTGACAACCGGCACCACGCCGCCCAGCACCGTCGGGAACTGGAACAGGCCGTTCTTGTCCAGGTCGGCAGGTTCCAGCGGCATGTCCGAGGCGCCGAAATCGACGGTCTTGGCCTCGATCTGCTTGATGCCGCCGCCCGAGCCGATCGACTGGTAGTTCAGGCCGATCCCGGTTTGCGCCTTGTAGGCTTCGGCCCACTTCGCGTAGACCGGATAGGGGAAGGTGGCGCCAGCGCCCGAGATGGTCGACTCGGCGTGGCTCGGCACGGATACCGCCGACAGCGCGGCTGCCGACAGCAGGGCGAGAATGAGTCGCTTCGACACGAGGCGCATACTCCTTGGGTGGTCGTCGTTGCGGGCCGGAGCCTATTGGCCGACGATGAAACTTTTATGACAGCGGCGCCGATTGCTTAAAAATGCAACAAGTCTGCCGCGCGGATGTCGCCGTTCATTCCCCGGGGTTTCCGGGACGCCGGTCGGGAGTTGCCGAATACCCCCGGGCATTGCCACCGGACCATGATTAATTATGGAGCACTGGCATGACCGAAATGCCGAGCGGCGGTTGCGGGATGGTGGCGATGCCGCACCGCCGCGGCGTCCCGGGCCGGTCTCCGTCCCGGGCCGGCCTCGTCGTCCAGCGCCGGGATGGCGCTGCCGTGGCGGCGGCACGACGACCGCCGTCACCTATCCGCACGGGAACGGACTGAGGAGCGATGGGTTCGCGTTGATCGCGGCCGCTGGTCCGGCAGCAGCGGCGGCCGCTTAGCGCACGTAAACCTGGACTTCGTTGACCTGACTGGTCCCGGTCCCCGTCACCACGGTGACGCGGTCGCCGGACAGTCCCAGCTTGACCAGCGACATGACCACCTGGTCGGCGTTACGCCGCGCCGACGCCGGCGATCCTGTCGCCGTGCCGGGCGTGGCGACCACCTGGAACCGTGCGCCAGGCCGCCGGTCGAGGGCCTGGCGGACCGCATCGAACAGCGGCTGTTCGTAGGCCACGTTGGTGCGGTCGAAGCGGATGGTCACCAGCGGCCGTCCGCCGACGGTCGCCGACGCCGCACCTGGTGCTACGCCCGGGGCGCCGGCGACGAAGGAGGTCGGCGAGAAGCCGTGGTCGAGCGAGCCCGAGATCAACTCGCCGCTCTGGATCGCCGCGGCCAGCGTTGCCAGGTTGCGCCGCTCGGTGGCGACCGACGCGGTCTGGCGGTTGAGCTCTTCCAGCAGGCGGCCGTTCAGCCGGTCGATGGCGACCTGGGCGCGACCGATGTCGTCCTCGACCGCCGCCAGCTTGCGATGGTCCTCCTCGACGGCGCCCGACAGCAGGAACACCGAACGCGAGGTGTCCAGCAGATAGCCGGCGAAGGAGTTGTCGTTGTTGACCTGGGTCGACAGCGACTGCAGGCGGCCAATCTGGTCGCTGATCTGCTGCAGCGCGGATTGGGCCTCGCCCCATTGCTGGGACAGAATCGGGTTGCCGGGGGTCGAGCCGACCTGGAGGCGGGCGTTGATGCGGGCGATGGTCGAGAAGTAGCGCTCCGCCGCGCCGGTGTTGAGCTGGCGGATCTCGTCGAGCTGCCGGCCCTGGTCCTCGATGGCGCTCTGCAGCCGCGTCAGGTCGGCGCGCAGGGCGTCGGCGCGTTGGCCGACGAACGTCTGGCCGGGCTGGGCGATGACCGCGCTTGTCGAACCGGGCGCCGGCAGCGGCGTGGTCTCGACCGGGCCTGCGGCCACGGACACCGGGGCAGGCTGCGCCGATTCGGGGCCCTCCCCGGTCAGGGTCGATGAAATCCAATCGCAACCGGCCAAACCAAGCGCGATGACCGCGACGCCGGCGGGCAACAATACCTTCGAGACCATTGTCGCAGCCATTCGTGAATACAGCCTTCTCTCGAATCGCCCGCTTCGGGGAGCCGGCCGTCACCCCGACAGGCCCTTGATTCTGTTGCCCATCTCGACAAATCGCGGGACAATGTAACGGAATGGTCTGGGGTTTCCAAGACGCATTATCCCGAATGGCCGAGGCGTTGTCGGCCGTCACGAAGGCGCCACGAAGGCGCTTGCACCCCAACCCCGGTTTGAGTAGGGTGCGCGTCCTCGGGGCGCCCGTAGCTCAATTGGATAGAGCACCAGACTACGAATCTGGGGGTTAGGAGTTCGAGTCTCTTCGGGCGCGCCACTTCCCGCACCATCGGCCGGATGCCCTTGCCCGCAACGGGCCGCGATGGTCCAGTCGCACATGACCGATCCCCGCACCGTTCGACTTGAGGCGGCCCTTGCCGACCACCGGGCCGGCAAGCTCGACGATGCGGCTGCCGGCTATCGATCGCTGCTGGCGGATCGGCCCGATGACGGCGATGCGCTGACTCTGCTGGGCGCGCTCCTCCTGCAGCGGGGGGATCTGGAGACGGCGCTCGACCTGCTCGCGCGGGCCGTTCGGACGCTGCCGCGGTCCGCCGCCGCCCATCAGAATCTGGGCATGGCGCTCAGCCGGGCGGGGCGCTGGCGCGAGGCGGTCCGCATGCTCGAGGCCGCCGCCGCCTTGGATCCCGGCATCAGCGGGATCTGGCGCGGCTTGGCCGGAGCCCGGGCGGCGATCGGCGACACCGTCGGGGCAATCCAGGCCTATCGGCGCCTGGTCGCGATCGCGCCGGACGACGCCGAGGCCCTGAACAACATCGGCGTGCTGCTGCTGCAAGCGGGGGATCTCGACCAGGCGCAGCCCGTGCTCGAGCGTGCCGCGGCGCTCAGGCCCGCCGATTCGCAAATCCAAAAGAACCTGGGTAGCCTGTGGGTCCAGCGCCGCCGATTCGACCGCGCCGAATCGGCGTTGCGACGCGCGGCCGAAGGCGATCCGACGTCGGCGGACACCTGGATCGGGTTCGCCGGAGCCTTGAACGTCCTTAACCGATTTGCCGAATCGCATCAGGCGTTCGCGCGGGCGCACCAGTTGGATCCGGGCCGCGCCGACGCGCTGCTGGGCGTGGCCGGCTGCGCCGACGCGCTGGGGCGGCCCGACGAGGCCGCCGCGGCGCTCGACCGCATCGATGCCATGGTGCCGGGGCATGCCGGCGCCGCGCACTATCGGTCGGCCCTCCTGCTGCGGCGCGAGCGGTTCGCCGAGGGTTGGGCGGCCAACCTGTCGGCCATTCGCGGCTCCGACGCCTATCGCGCCGTCGCCGGCACCGTCGGCGTGCCGGCCTGGGACGGGAGCCCGCTCGACGGCGCGACGGTCCTGTTGCACGCCTCTGATTTCGGCGTCGGCGACCATATCCATTATGTGCGCTACGCCCGGCTGGCGGCGGCACGCGGCGGGCGCCTGCTGCTGCTGGCCGATGGCAGGGCGCGGCGCGCGGCGCGGCTGTTGGCCAGCGCGCCCGGGCTCGCGGGGGCGGTGGGCGACCTCGCGGCCGCCGGCCGGGTCGACCGGCATTGCTCGCTCTATGAGTTGCCGCCGATGTTCACCCGGACCGTGGCGTCGATTCCGGCCGCGATTCCCTACCTGTCCGTCGATGACGCACGGCGCCGGATGTGGGCCGAGCGGATCGCCGCGCTGTGCCCGTCGCCTGGCCGGCGTGTCGGCCTGGTCTGGAAGGCGTCGCCGCAATTCACCTGGGGTGAGTTCCGGTCGGTTCCGCTCTCGGCGTTCGCGCCGCTGTCCGGCCTGCCCGGCTGCCGGCTGCTCAGCCTGCAGCATGATGTCGACGCGGCCGAAGCGGCCACGCTCGAGCATCTCGGCATCCGGCCGATCGGGCATGAGCTTGACCGCGGCCCCGACGGCTTCCTGGATACGGCGGCGGTCATGGACGCCCTGGACCTGGTGATCACGGTCGACACCTCGAGCGCGCACCTGGCCGGGGCGCTCGGCCGGCCGGTCTGGACGCTGATCCCGACGCTGCCGGACTGGCGCTGGTTCCTCGACCGGGCCGATTCGCCCTGGTATCCGACGATGCGGCTGTTCCGCCGCGCCGGGGTGGGCGAGTGGGACGCGGTGATCGCCGAGGTGGCGCAGGCCCTTCGCGGCTGGCTCGGCGCGTCGTGACGGTCGAGCCGGCGGCCGTCCGGCCGCGTACGGCCGGGCGGGCCGAGATCGGCTTCGATGTCCGGCGCGGTGCGACCCGGTTGGCCCATCTGTTCCAGCACGAGCCGCTGCGCGTGGTGCTGCCGGGCGCCGAGGGCGACCTGCCGAGTGCCCTGCTGATCACCACGTCGGGCGGGCTGGTCGGCGGCGACCGCATCGACATTGCCGTGTCGGTCGGGGCAGGGGCCGCGGCCCGGGTCGGCCCTCAGGCGGCCGAGAAGGTCTATCGCTCGCTCGGGCCCGATGCGGTGCTGGCGCTCGACCTGCAGGTGGCCGATGGCGGCTGGCTGGAATATCTGCCGATGGAGACGATCCTGTTCGACGGCAGCCGGCTCGACCGCCACGGCCGGCTGGATGTCGCCGGCAGCGGCCGGCTGACCGCCGGCGAGATCCTGGTGTTCGGCCGGCTGGCGCGCGGCGAGGTGCTGCGCCGTGGCCGTCTGCGCGATGCCCTGTCGGTGACGGTGGACGGCACGCCCGTCTGGGCCGACGCGCTGGTGCTCGAGGATGACGTCGGCCGCCGGCTCGACCATCCGGCGGGCCTGGCCGGCGCGCGCGGGCTGGCGACTCTGGTGCATGTTGCCCACGATGCAGGCAGCCGCCTGACGCTGGTGCGCGAGCAGATGGCGGCTTCAGGCGTGCGGGCCGGTGCGACCATCGTCGGACCGGTGTTGATCGCCCGCTGGCTGGGCGATCCGGCGGCGCTGCGCCAGCCCTTCGCCCGAACCTGGGCCGCGCTGCGGGCAACCGCGGGCCTGCCCCCGCGTCTGCCGCGGAGCTGGCATATTTGATGCTTTTCCCGCGGCGGGACGCCGCATAGTCTGCGCCCAGACCCGAATCGCTGGAGGCCGCTCGCCGTGAATCTGACGCCGCGCGAGAAGGACAAGCTGCTGATCGCGACGGCCGCCATGGTGGCCCGGCGACGGCTCGAGCGCGGCGTCAGGCTCAACTATCCCGAGGCGGTGGCGCTGATCACCGATTCCGTGATGGAAGGCGCGCGCGATGGCCGCTCGGTTGCCGAGCTGATGCGCGACGGCGCCACGGTTCTGACCGCAGATCAGGTCATGCCGGGAATTCCCGAGATGATCGGCGAGGTCCAGGTCGAGGCGACCTTCCCGGACGGGACCAAGCTGGTGACCGTCCACGATCCGATCCGGTGACCGCCATGGCCGAGTCCCACATCATTCCCGGCGAGATCCTGGTCCGACCGGGCGACATCGAGCTGAACGCCGGTCGCGACTCGGTCGAGATCGAGGTTGCCAACACCGGCGACCGGCCGATCCAGGTCGGCTCCCACTATCATTTCTTCGAGACCAACCAGGCGCTGTCCTTCGACCGCGCCGCCGCCCGCGGCCGGCGCCTGGACATCCCGGCCGGCAGTGCCAGCCGCTTCGAGCCCGGCCAGACCCGGACCGTGCGGCTGGTGCCCTTCGCCGGCGACCGCATCGTCCACGGCTTCCAGGGCCAGGTCTCGGGGCCGCTGTAACCGACCATCCTCCGGAGGCTCCGATGCCCGTCCGCCTCGACCGCGCCGCCTATGCGGCGATGTTCGGCCCCACCGTCGGCGACCGGATCCGCCTGGCCGACACCGACCTGATCGTCGAGGTCGAGCGCGACCACACGATCTATGGCGAGGAGGTCAAGTTCGGCGGCGGCAAGGTGATCCGCGACGGCATGGGCCAGAGCCAGCGCAGCCGCGCCGAGGGCGCCGTCGATACCGTCATCACCAACGCGGTGATCCTGGACCATTCGGGCATCGTCAAGGCCGACATCGGGATCCGCGATGGCCGCATCGCCGGCATCGGCAAGGCCGGCAACCCGGATGTCCAGCCCGGGGTCACCATCGTGATCGGCCCGGGCACCGAGGTCATTGCCGGCGAAGGCAAGATCGTGACCGCGGGCGGGATCGACTCGCACATCCATATGATCTGCCCGCAGCAGGCCGATGAGGCGCTGTTCTCGGGCGTCACCACCTTGATGGGCGGCGGCACCGGTCCCGCCGCGGGCACGGCGGCCACGACCTGCACGCCCGGCCCCTGGCACCTCGCCCGGATGCTTGGCGCCGCCGAGGGCCTGCCGGTCAATATCGGACTGTTCGGCAAGGGCAACGCGTCCCGGCCGGCGGCGCTGGAGGAGATGGTGCGGGCCGGGGCGGTGGCGCTCAAGCTGCACGAGGACTGGGGCACCACGCCGGCGGCGATCGAGACCTGCCGGGAGGTCGCCTATCGCTTAGACATCCAGGTCGACATCCACACCGATAAGCTCAACGAAAGCGTATTCGTCG
>CAZEFK010000106.1:0-25244 GCA_964511405.1 uncultured Comamonadaceae bacterium
TGGTGCTGGGCAGCGTGCTGGAGGGCATTCCGGCGATCGTGCTGTTCGGCCCGCTCTTGTTCCCCATCGCCAAGGCGGTCGGCGTGCACGAAGTGCACTACGCCATGGTCGTGGTGCTGGCCATGGGCCTGGGCCTGTTCGCGCCGCCCTTCGGTGTCGGCTATTACGCCGCCTGCGCCATCGGCAAGGTCGACCCGGCCGCCGGCATGCGGCCGATCTGGGGCTACCTGCTGTCGCTGCTGGTCGGGCTGGCGCTGGTCGCAGCCGTGCCGTGGTTCTCGACGGGGTTCCTGTGACCGGCCGCCTGCAGGGCAAGACCGCGATCGTGTTCGGCGCCGGCTCGTCCGGCCCGGGCTGGGGCAACGGCAAGGCCGCCGCCGTCGCCTATGCCCGCGCGGGCGCCCGAGTCGCCGCTGTCGACCTGGCGCTGCCGGCCGCCGAAGAGACGGTGGCGATCATCGCCGGCGAAGGCGGGACAGCGCTGGCGCTCCAGGCCGACGTCACCAGCCTGGCGTCGGTCGAGGCGGCGGTCGCGGCGGCGGTCGAAGACTTCGGCGGGCTGGATATTCTGCACAACAATGTCGGCGTGGTGCTGTCCGGCGGCCCGGAAGACCTGGACGAGGACGCCTTCCGGCGCAGCCTGGACCTGAACGTGGGCTCGGTGTTCCGCACCGCCAAGGCGGTGCTGCCCCACTTCCGCCGGCAGCGGCGGGGCGCCATCGTCAACATCTCGTCGCTGGCGGCGATCCGCTGGACCGGCTATCCTTACTTCGCCTACTACGCGGCCAAGGCCGCGGTGAACCAGGCGACGGTGGCGCTGGCGATGCAGTACGCGGCCGACGGCATCCGCGCCAACGCCATCCTGCCCGGCCTGATCGACACGCCGCTGATCTACAGCCAGATCGCGTCCAACTACGCCTCGGCCGACGGCATGGTCGCCGCCCGCCACCGCCTGGTGCCGCGCGGCCGCATGGGCACGGCCTGGGACGTCGCCGCCGCGGCCGTGTTCCTGGCCTCGGACGAGGCCGATTTCATCACCGGCGTGCTGCTGCCGGTCGACGGCGGCCAGAGCTGCGGCATCGGGGCGTAGCCGGCGCATCCGGCTATCGCTGCGACTATGGCAGGCGCCCCATCAAGATAAGGAAATCGCGGACGCTGACGACGACCAGCCGCAGGCCTCACCCAAGCTTGCAGGGCGGCGCGATGCGGGCGGCGGCGACCGCGTCCCTCAGCAGCGCCTCCAGGGTGTCGGGTGGCATGTCGGCGAACTTGCCGCGGGCTTCGGTGATGGTCTGATCGAGCACGCGCCATTTGACCGCATCCTCGATGAATTTCGACAGGTCGCCCTTCTTCATGCCGCGCTGGGCGAGGAAGCTGCGCACGTCAACCGCAAGCAATGCATACAACCTTTGATATGTATATGACGGCATCGCCTGCTCGAAGGACGTCGGCGCAAACAATGATTGATTTATCTTAATAGCATTGATCTACTACCTGTGCACTCGGCGCTGCCCGCGGATCCTGCCTAGATCGGCAACTTAGTCGCGCTGGCGGTGCCGCCAGCGAAGGACGAAGCCATGGTAGCTCCGCACCCCAGTCGTCGTCGCCCTGCCCCAGCACCGGCCGCGCCGCCGCATATCCTGCCCTCGATCGGTTTTTCGGGGCGCGGCATTCTCGGGCTGCAGACGACCGGCAATCATGTCGTTCGATTTCACCGCGAGGCCCGGCTCTCGGGGATTGACCGGTTCGAAAAGGGCGGTTTCCACGTCGCCAGCGTCACGGATTTCAAAGGGGGCCCGGCCGAGGCGACCGCCCAAGCGCTTCAGTCCGCGGACATCGCCTATTTCCCCCGCTTCGGCATCGCAATCGTTCACCGGGATGGCGAGCGCCTGCAGTCGATGGTGGCCGGCGCTCAATCCGCCGACATCGCCACCCATCGACCCGAGCTCATTTTCCGCCACCAGCCGGGGCCGTTCGACGCCGCTTATCTCGAAGGCCTGCGCGATGGGTTCAACGCCGCTATCGATCATCTGGTCCACGGCACTCAAGCGACGGTGGCCGCTGCTTCCACGACCGAGATCGACCGAACCTGGGGCCTCGATGCGATCCTGGTCGGCGTCTCGCACTATTCGGGCCTGGGCATCAAGCTCGCCATGCTCGACACCGGGATCGATCTGACGCACCCGGATTTCGCAGGACGGCCGATCATCTCCAAGTCGTTTGTCGATGGTGAGGTCGCGCAGGACGGCAATGGCCACGGCACCCATACCGCCGGCACGGCATGCGGTCCGCTTCGGCCCGCCGGCCAACCACGCTATGGCGTTGCCTACAATGCGACCGTCTATGCCGGCAAGGTCCTGGCCAACAGTGGGAGCGGCGCCGAAGAGGCCGTCCTTGGCGGCATCCATTGGGCGCTCGACGAAGGCTGCCAGGTCATATCGATGTCGCTCGCCAGCCCGGTCGGCGCAGGCGATGCATTCGTCCAAGACTATGACACCGTGGGCAAGGTCGCCCTCGATGAATCCTGTTTGATCGTCGCCGCCGCGGGCAATTTCAGTCGACGTGGCCAGGGCGTCATTGCGCCGGTCGCAAGCCCGGCCAATTGCCCGTCGATCCTGTCGGTAGGTGCCGTGGACAGTGCGCTGCAGATCGCCGACTTCTCCTGTGGCTCCGTCAACTCCGGTCAGAATGTCGACCTCGTAGGGCCCGGTGTCGATGTCCTTTCGTCCTGGCCCGGCGGTTACAACCGTCTTTCCGGCACCAGCATGGCGACTCCCCATGTAGCCGGCGTGGCTTGCCTCTACGCCGAGGCGGATCCCCAAAATCGCGGGCTGGCGTTGTGGGCGGCGATCGCTCAGCATTGCCACGCCCTGGCACTCCCTGCGACGGATTGCGGCAAGGGGCTCGTGCAGGCAATCTGACGCACCATCTTGTCGAATTGGCCCGAAAACACCCACGGAGCGCCAGCATGGTTGGGGTGACAGTTCGCGTCGATAAGAAGCATCGGGCGCAGTTCGATAAGATCCAGTCGCAGCTCGAGGCGGCGGGCTTGCACGATTCCCGGCCGCTGCCGCGGTTCCTGATGATTACCGGCAAGGTCGATCGGCCCGACGTGGTTCATGACCTCAGCCAGATCGAAGGCGTTGAGTCAATCCGCGAGGGCCAGACCTTTCAGACTCAAGGGTGAACTTTGATCTGGCGTCGCGCTGGCGCCGGATCGTCTGTCTCAGGCCCGCGACGCCAGCAGCAACCGCATCGGCTCGCAACCCGGAACGTAATTCTCCTCTTGGCTCGACAGGCTTTGATTCAAACTGCCTTGGCCGCATAAACGACCTTATCGACAGACTTCGCGTTGTATGCCTGCGTCACCGGCGCATTCTTTTCGCCGACGCTGTCCAGCTTGCCCCAGTAGGCGAACGGATACGTGCCCTTATGCAGGGTCGCACTCGACACTACGACCCCAACGTGGCCGCGGCTCGTGGGATATAAATGCGTATGTGAAGCCGGGAATACGCGCGGTTCTGCCATCATGCGACCAGCGCCCCGCCGGCGAAGTTGAAGAAGGTGAGCAAGAAGGAGCTGGCCGCGAAGCCCCACGCACCTCGCCAATGGGATCGGGTTATGGCGCCGTGGACGTGGCGCTGACCGGCGTCTCAAAGTCCCAGCTGACACCCAGCATCATTGTCGCAGGGTGACGTGGGACTGGGCAGCTGATTTCATCACCGGCGTCCTGCTGCCGGTCGACGGCGGCCAGAGCTGCGGCATCGGCAGGTAGGTCAACCCGGATCCGCCTCGGTCATCACGCGCCGGCGCCGCGGCCGCGCCCACGAAAAACCCGAGTGGATCGGCAGCACGGCCAGAACCGCGGCGACGATTACCAGGTCGACCTGCCATGCCGGGGCGCCATGGTTGCGCAGCACGATCGCCAGGACGGCGGCGGCGATCGCATAGATCAGCCACAAGGCGCCGGCCCACTCGATCCCGTCGCCGCCGACGTCGGTCGACGACTCGCCGAAGATGGTGTCGAGGATCAGGTTCAGGACCAGCCAGATCGCGCCCCCGACGATGAACCGGCCGATGGCGAGCAGGACCGCGCCGTAGACGCGAAGGACCGCAAACAGCCGTTCTGTCATCGTGTGCGCCCCAAGCCGGTCGTACCAAATTACGGTAGTACCGGCAGACTGTACACACCGGGTGCGACATGCCCTCTACCTGAGGCCGGTGGTCCGCGGTCCGGGAATGCGCTAGTCATGGGACATGGCGCAGGATCCGGATCCCCAGTCCGCGGCGTCGCGGACGGAGCCGCCGCGCGTCTTGCTGATCGCAACCACGCTGTGGCCGGCGCCGGCCAGGCTGGCGCGGGCCCTGGTCGACGTCGGGTTCGCGGTCGACACCGTCCATCAGCGCGGCAATGCGCTTGATAAGGTCGGCTATCTCGACCGCCGCCGCCGGTCCGGGCGGCTGCGCTTCCGCAGCCGGATCGTCCGCGCCCTGACCGGCGGCACCTACGATGTCATCGTGCCGTGCGACGACCGCAGCGTCCGATACCTGCACCGGATCCATCGCGAGCAGGGCCCGACAAAGCCGGGTCTCGCCCGGATCATCGAGCGGTCGCTCGGGGACCCGGCCCAGTTCGCCGCCGCCGCCAGCAAGAATCGGCTGATGGCGCTGGCCGTCCGGCTGGGGCTGCCGGTGCCCGAAACCGCCGTCTTCGACGATCCGGCCGCGTTTACCGCTCATCTCGGCCGAGTGCGCTATCCGTGCGTGGTCAAGGTCGACGGCCGGTGGGGCGGGCTCGGCGTGGCGATCGTCGACAGCGCCGAGGCGGCGCGCCGGGCCCATCGCCGGCTGACCTCGACGGCCGGGCTCCTGCACCATGCGGTCATCGAGGTCGAACCCGACCTGCTGCTGGCGCCGAGCCGGGGCCGCAGCCCAAGCGTCGCGACCCAGGCCTTCGTTCGCGGCCGCCCGGCCAACCGACTGGTGATGTGCCGGAGCGGCCGGGTGCTGGCCGGGTTCAGCGTCGAGGCCGTGCGGACGTCGGGCGCGACCGGCCCGGCCAGCGTCATCCGCCTCATCGACCACCCGACCATGACCGCGACCACCGCGGCCGTGGTCGGCGCGCTCGGCCTGTCCGGGTTCTGCGGCGTCGATTTCATGCTCGACGACGCCACCGGCGAGGCGCTGCTGCTCGAGATCAATCCGCGCGCCACGCCGACCAGCCATCTGGCGCTGACCGACGGCACCGACCTGGCCGGCGCCCTGTTCCGCGACGTCACCGGCCGCGCGCCGTCGGCCCGCGCCGCCGCGCGCGGCGATCTGATCGCCCTGTTCCCCCAGGAATGGCGGCGCGATCCCGCCAGCCCGTTCCTGGACACCGCCTTCCACGACGTGCCCTGGCGCGATCCGGCGTTGCTGCAGGCCATGCTGGCGCCGATCTCGCCGCCGCGCCCGTCGACCGTGGCCGGCCGCCTGCTGCGCCGGGCCGGCATCTTCCTGTCGCTGCTGTAGGCTTTTTTTGGCGCAGGGAACACGCTTTTAACCCGAATCCCGTATTACCAAGGAGCGGGACCGACCCGCGCCATTCGCAGCATCAAAAGGACCCTGCGATGACCTCGAACATCGACCCGACCGTCCTCTCCCTGTTCGGGATCGGCTCGTCCAGCCTGGGTTCCCTGTCGTCAGGTCCCGGCAGTCTCGGCCTCGGCACCAGCGGGCTGCCGTCGGTCACCCAGTACCAGATCTACCAGCAGGACTATCAGCAGCAGTTGCAAGCATCGAACAGCTCGCCGCAGGTGCAGCAGGCGGTCAGCTATTTCGAAGCCAACATCGGCAGCGTGAAGTCGGTGAGCGACCTGTTCAACAACTACCAGCTGAGCCAGTTCGTGCTGGGGGCCGCGAACCTGTCGGACCAGAGCAACGCGGTCGCCCTGGTGCAGACGGCCCTGACCCAGGATCCGTCCAAGCAGAGCTCGCTGGTCAACCAGCTGTCCGACACCCGGTTCAAGCAGGCCAGCGCGCAGCTGCAGCTGTATAACGGCCTCGGCTACATCCAGAGCCAGGCCGGCATCCAGGCGCTGGTCAAGGCCTACCAAGCCAACAATTTCACCACCAGCATCGCCACCGACAACCCGGCGGTGGCCGAGGCCATCGCGTTCAAGTCGATCGCCTCGGGCGCCAAGAACGCCTACGACGTGCTGGGCAACCGCGTGATCCGCGACGTCGTGCAGACCGCCTATAGCATCCCGGCCCAGATCGCCTATCAGCCGGTCGAAGACCAGGCGGCGCTGATCAACCGCACCTTCAATGTCGCCAATCTGCAGAATCCGACCTTCGTCAACAACCTGATCAACCAATATTTGGTCCAGTACGACATCCAGAACAGCAGCACCGGCTCGCAGCTGCCCGCCGGCTTCAGCTCGGGCTCGAGCGGCGGTTAGCCGACCGCCGCCGTCACCGCCTGGGCCAGCGGGCTGTCGGGGCGGCAGAGCTCGAACACGATGTCGAAGTGGTTGGTGCCGGATGCCGGCACGAAGCGGGCGCGGCAGCCGGCGGCCTGCGCCGCCGCCAGATAGACCTCGCTCTGGCGCTTGAACTCGTCGGTCTCGGTCGGGGCATAGGTGACGATGACGTCCATCCCCGGCCGCGGCAGGCGATGGAGCGGGCTGTTGCGGAGGGCCGCCCCGGCGTCCAGCCGCAGCCATTGGTTGGGCTCGGCCAGCCGGACCGGCTCCAGGTCGTAGAGCCCGCTCATCAGCGTGGCGCTCCTGATTACGTCGCCCGGCAGGCCGGCCGTCTCGGCCCAGCCGTCGGCGGCGAGCATCGCGGCCAGATGGGCGCCGGCCGAGCTGCCGCCGACATGCAGGCGCCCGGGATCGCCGCCGAAGTCGCCGATATGCCGCCACACCCAGCCGAGGCCGGCACGGCACTGGCGCACGATCTCGTCGAGGGCCGCGCCGGGCGCCAGGGCGTAGTTGAGCGCGACCACGGCGATGCCGGCCCGGGTGAAGGCCTCGGCCATGAAGCCGGAGTCGGCGGCGTCGAGCATCCGCCAATAGCCGCCATGGACGAACACCCAGACCGGCGCCGGCCCCGATGTGGCGGCCGGATAGATGTCGAGCCGCTCGGGCTCGGTCGCGCCGTAGCGGAGGCCGAGGGCGCAAGGCAGGCGCGCCTGCGCCGCCCGCGCGCGCTCGGCATAGCCGGCGACGATCGCCTGGAAATCGTCGACGGTCGCCCGAGCATTATATTGGCGGTCGAGCGCCGCCTGGTCGTAGTAGCGATAGATCATAGCCCCACCAGCCGCTGCACGGTCTCGGCCTCGCGCGCCAGGGCCGCGCCGTCGCCCTGCCACACCGTGCGCCCCTTCTCCAGCACGTGGTGGCGATCGGCGAGCCGGGTCAGGGCGCGCAGGTTTTTGTCGATCACCAGGATCGACAGGCCCTCGGCCTTGAGCCGGCCCAGGGTCTGCCAGATCTCGGCGCGGATTGTCGGCGCCAGGCCCTCGGTCGCCTCGTCCAGGATCAAGAGGCGCGGGTTGGTCATCAGCGCGCGGCCGATCGCCAACATCTGCTGCTCGCCGCCCGAGAGCGTGCGCGCCGGCTGCCGGCTGCGCTCGGCCAGCCGCGGGAACAGGTCGAACACCGCCGGCAAGGTCCAGCGCGCGGCCCCGCCGCGGCGATTGGCGGCGGTCGCGACCAGGTTCTCGCGCACGGTCAGGGTCGGGAACACCTGCCGGCCCTCGGGCACCAGCCCGACGCCGCGGCGCGCGATCGCCTCGGGGGCCAGGCCCGCCACCTCGGCGCCGGCCACCGCCACGCGGCCGGCCTGCGGCCGGTTCAGGCCCAGGATCGCGCGCACCGTGGTGGTCTTGCCCATGCCGTTGCGGCCCAGCAGCGTCGCGACCTCGCCGGGACCGACCGCCAGCGACACGTCGGCCAGGACACGGCTGTGGCCATAGCCGGCCTGCAGGCCCTCGACCCGCAGCATCAAGCGTCCTCCTCGGCCAGATAGGCGGCGCGGACCTGGGGATCGGCGCGGATCCGCTCAGCGTCGCCGCTGGCGATCAGGTGGCCATAGACCAGCACCGAGATGCGGTCGGCCAGGCTGAACACCGCGTCCATGTCATGCTCGATCAGCAGCATGGCGATGCGGCCCTTGAGCCCGGCCAGGATCCGGGTCATCGCGCTCGACTCTGTCGGGCCGAGTCCGGCCATGGGCTCGTCCAGCAGCAGCGCGCGCGGTCCGGTGGCCAGCGCCACGGCCAGCTCCAGCTGCTTCTGCTCGCCGTGCGACAGGTCGGCGACCGGGACGTCGGCGCGGGCCTCCAGCCCGACCGACGCCAGCGCCGCGCGCGCCGGCTCGACCAGGCTGCGGTCGCCGTGCGCGTCGGCCCAGATGCGGACGCCATAGCCCTGGCGCGCCAGCACCGCCACCGCGACATTGTCGAGCGCGCTGTTGTCGGGCAGCAGCTGGGCGACCTGGAAGGTCCGCGCCAGGCCGCGGCGAACCCGCGCCGCCGCCGGCAGGCGCGTGATGTCGGCGCCGTCGAAGACGATGCGCCCGGCGTCGGGCCTGAGCTCGCCCGCCACCTGTGCGATCAGGCTGGTCTTGCCGGCGCCGTTGGGCCCGATCAGGGCATGCAGCTCGCCGGGGGCGACGTCCAGCGACAGCCGGTCGGTCACGGTCAGGCCGCCGAAGCGCTTGACCAGGCCCTCGATCGCCAGCAGCCCGGTCACCGCCGACCGCCCGGAAGCAGGGCGGCCAGGCCGCCGCGGGTGAACAGCACGGCCATGACCAGGATCGGGCCCAGGACCAGCTGCCAATCCTCGGTCCAGGCGGCGAGCAGGGTCTCCAGCCCGATCAGGGCGGCGGCGCCCAGCAGCGGCCCGACCAGCGTCCGCGGGCCGCCCAGGATGACCATGACCATCAGCTCGCCCGAACGGGTCCAGTGCAGCATGTCGGGGCTGACGAAGCGCGCCTGGTCGGCCATCAGCGCGCCCGCCAGCCCGGCCACGGCGCCGGCCAGGACGAAGGCCGCCAGCTTGGTGCGGTAGGGGCTGATCCCGACCGCCCGCATCCGCCACTCGTTCTGGCGGATGCCCCCCAGCACCAAGCCGAAGCGCGAGCGCGCCAGGCGCGCCGAGACCAGCGTGAAGGCCGCCAGCGCCGCTACCGCGACGCCGTGCATGACCACGGGATCGCGCAGCGACAGGCCGAACAGGGTGTCGGGGCGGCGCAGGATCAGACCGTCGTCGCCGCCATAGGCCTTCAGCGACACGAACAGGAAGAACAGCATCTGCGCGAAGGCCAGGGTGATCATGATGAACTGGACGCCGCGCGTGCGCAGGCACAGGGCGCCCAGGACCGCCGCCGCGGCGCCCGCGACCAGCATCGCCAGCGGTGCTGTGACCAGCAGGCTGCCGGGCCCGGTCTCGGCATAGAGGATGCCGGCGGTGTAGCCGCCGAGGCCGACATAGGCGGCGTGGCCGAAGCTAGCCATGCCGCCGCGGCCGAGGATCAGGTCCAGGCTCGCCGCCGCGAGCGCGAACAGGACGATGCGCGTGGCGAGCGTCAGCAGCGCCGGCATGTCGAGCGCGGCCGTGGCCAGCGGCAGCAGGGCCAGCGCCGCGAACAGCAGCACCAGCCCCAGGCCCGATCGACCGATCGCGGGACCCGCGCCCGCGTCGGCCGCCGCCTCCGCCCTAGCCATGGGCCGGCAGCAGCCCTTGGGGCCGCAGCAACAGGACCACCGCCATCAGCAGATAGACCCCCATCGACGAGAGGCCGGCCGCCAGGGCATCGGCCTCCGACCCGGCCATCAGGCCGCGCAGCAGGGCCGGCAGGAAGGCGCGCAGCAGCGTGTCGGCCATGCCCACCAGCAGGGCGCCGGCGACCGCGCCGCGCACCGAGCCGACGCCGCCGATCACGACCACCACGAAGGTCAGGATCAGGACCTGCTCGCCCATGCCGACCTGGACTGCGAACAGCGGCCCGGCCATGACCCCGGCGAGGCCCGCCAGCACCGCGCCCAGGCCGAACACGGCCGTGAACAGCAGCCGGATGTCGACGCCCAGGGCCCGGACCATCTCGCGGTTGGTGGCGCCGGCGCGGATCAGCATGCCGACCCGGGTGTGGCCGATCAGCGCCCACAGCCCGACCGAGACCAGGATCCCGACCGCCATCACCGCCAGCCGGTAGGCGGGATAAGGCAGGCCCGGCAGGATCTCGACCGCGCCCCTGAGCAGCGGCGGCACGTCCACGAACACGGGCTGCCGGCCGGCGACCACGGCCGTGGCCTGGTTCAGGAACAGGATCAGGCCGAAGGTCGCCAGCACCTGGTCCAGGTGGTCGCGGCCGTAGAGGCGGCGCAGCACGACCAGCTCGATCGCCGCCCCCGCCACGGCCGCCGCGGCCAGGCCGGCCAGCAGCGCCAGCACGACCGAACCGGTGCGCGCCATCGTCAGCGCCGCGCCATAGGCGCCGATCATGTACAGCGAGCCGTGCGCCAGGTTGATCACGCCCATGATGCCGAACACCAGCGTCAGGCCGGCCGCCAGCAGGAACAGCATGACGCCGAGCTGCAGGCCGTTCAGCAGCTGCTCCAGCACCAGGGTCATGGGGTCGACCCGGTCACAGCTTGCACTGGTCGCTGTAGGCGTCGCCGCGCTGGGTCAGCACCTTGCCCTGGGTGTGGATGTTGAGCTTGCCGTCGGCGCCGCGCTCGACCTTGGCGACGTACCAGTCCTGGATCGGATGCTGGTTGGGGCCGAACTTGAAGGCCCCGCGCACCGAGGCGAAGTCGGCCTTGAGCATGGCCGTCCGGAATTTTTCGGTGTCGGTCACGGTGCCGCCGTCGCCCTTGAGCGCCGCGGCGATCGCCAGCGCCGTGTCGTAGCTCTGGGCGGCGTAGGAAGTCGGCATGCGGTGGTACTTGGCCTGGAAAGCGGCGACGAAGGCCTTGTTGGCCGGGTTGTCGAAATCGGCGTTCCAGTGGCTGGTGACCACGACGCCGACCGCGGCATCACCCACCGCCTCCATGGTCGTCCAGTCCATGGACGGCGCCGCGACCACCATCGGCACCTGGCCCAGGAGGCCGGCCTGCTGGTACTGCTTCAGGAAGGCGATGCCCAGGCCGCCGGGCTCGAACTGGAACACGGCGTCGGGCTTGGCGGCGCGGATCTGGGCCATCTCCGCGGCGAAGTCGGTCTGATCCAGGCGGGTATAGACCTCGCCGGCCACCTCGCCCTTATAGAAGCGCTTGAACCCGGCCAGCGCGTCCTTCCCGGCCTGGTAGTTGGGCGCCAGGATGAACATGCGCTTGTAGCCGAGGTTGGTCGCAGCCTGGCCGGCGCTTTCGTGCAGCGTGTCGTTCTGCCAGGACACGACATAGTAGTTCCGGTGGCAGTCCTTGCCGGCGAAGTTGGACGGCGCGGCGTTCGGGCTGACATAGATCGCGCCGGCATCCAGGATGTCCGGCACCACGGCGCCGGCGACGTTGGAGAACACGATGCCGGTCAGGAGCCGAATCTTCTCGCTGCCGAGATAGCGGTCGACGATCTGCTTGGCCTGGCCGGGCTTGAGCCCGTCGTCCTCGACCAGCAGCTGCACCGGCACGCCGCCCAGCTTGCCGTCGTCGCGGTCGATCGCAAGCTGGAAGGCATCGCGGATGTCCTGGCCGAGATAGCCGCCCGGGCCCGATAATGTGGTGATCATGCCGATCTTGAGCGGCGACTGCGCCCGGGCGGCGCCCGCCGCCAGCAGCGCCACAGTTGCGGCGACCAGGATCCGTTTCGTCATTATGTCCCCTCCCCCGTCTTGGTTAGAGCGCCACCCAGCCCGGCGGCGGTTCCTTGCCCGGATGCACCGCGCCGCAATGCCCGCAGGTCCGGGCCGCCGGATCGGCGTAGAACGCGGCGAACAGCGGCGGCAGGTCGGTCACGATGTTCTTCAAATGCAGCTCGACCCGATGCACCAGCGCGCCGCAATTGAAGCAGAACCATTCGAAGCCGTCGCGGTCTTCGGCGCGCCGGGTGCCTTCGACCACCAGCCCGACCGAATGCGGCCGCGGCCGCTGCGGCGAGTGGCGCATGTGGGGCGGGATCAGGAACACCTCGCCCTCGCGGATCGGCACGTCCTCGATGCGGCCGCGGTCGTGCAGCTTGAGCACCATGTCGCCGCGGAGCTGGTAGAAGAACTCCTCGACCGGGTCGTCATGGAAGTCGACGCGCTGGTTGGGGCCGCCCACCACCTGGACCACGATGCCGGTGTCCTGGAACAGGAGCTGGTTGGAGACCGGCGGCCGCAGCAGGTGCGCATGCTCGTCGATCCAGCGCTGGAGGTTGAACGGGGCCATCATGACAGCACCCCCGCCGGCACGCGGCCGAGGCCGCAGCCTTCGAAGGCGGCGCGGGTGGCGGCCCGCTCGGCCTCGGTCAGCGGCAGCATCGGCCGGCGCACCGGGCCGCCCGCCTGGCCCAGCAGCTCCTGCCAGTATTTCTGGTGGGCCTGCGGCTTGGCGCCCGGCCGCGTGGACTTGAGCGCCGCGCGCACCGGCTCCAAGCTGTCGCGGACGCGCCGGGCCGCCGCCGCCTCGCCGCGGAACGCCAGGTCGGTGTAGTCGCGCATGCGCCGATCCCCCGCGGTCTGCAGGAGGTAGGGCGGGCTGGAGCACAGATAGAGCCGCCAGCCGAGCTCCAGGATGTTGTCCAGCCACTCCTCCTCGGACGCGGTGCTGACCAGCAGCCGGTCGCCGGCCAGGCGGGTGAGCTCGACATACATCGGCCGCGGCACGCTGTACTTGATCGCGACGATGTTGGGCAGCGCGGCGATGCGGGCGCACAGCTCGGGGCTCATCAGATAGCCGGCGTCGGGATGGCTCCACATCGCGATGCCGATATCCACCTGCTCGGCAATATGGCGGTAATATTCGTACAGCGTATCGTCGCGGCCGGTCACGAAATGCAGAACCGGACTGTGCACGACAATGAAGTCGGCGCCGATCGCCTGGGCGTGGCGCGCGAGATCCAGGACCGTGTCGAGGTTCTGGTCCGAGCAGGACAGGATCGTGCCGGCGCGGCCGGCAGTGGCCTCGACCGCAACCTCGAAGCAGCGCTTGCGCTCGGCGACCGACATCGAAAAATACTCGCCCTGCTTGCCGGCCACGAATACGCCGTCGATGCCGAGCGCCTCGACCCAGTGCCGGATGTTGCCGGCGAAGCCGGCCTCATCAAGCGCCAGGTCCGACGTGAACGGGGTCAGCGCCGCGGCCCAGATGCCGCTGAGCCGCTCGCGGGCGTAGTCCTTGGCCTCGCGCCTGGTGTACGTCATCGGCCCTCCTCCCGGTTCGCAGACCGCATGGCCTGCCAGATCGTCTCGGATGTCAGCGGCAGGTCGAGATGCTCGACCCCCAGCGGCGCCAGGGCGTCGAGCACCGCGCCCAGCACCGCCGGCGGTACCGCGATCGCGCCCGCCTCGCCCACGCCCTTGGCGCCCAGGGGGTTCGCCGCCGACGGCAGCGGCCGCGCCGCCAGCTCGACCGGCGGCATGTCCGATGCCCGCGGCAGGGCGTAGTCCATCAGCGACCCGGTCAGCAGCTGACCGGCCCCGTCATGGACCACCCGCTCCATCAGCGCCTCGCCCAGCCCCTGCGCCAAGCCGCCCAGGAGCTGGCCCTCGACCAGCCGCGGATTGACCACGCGGCCGGGATCGTCGACCCAGACGATGCGCTCGACCGTCGGTACGCCGGTGTCGCGGTCGACCCGTGCGACGGCGATGCAGCAGCCGCTGCCCCAGGCCGCGCGCGTGGCCTCGTGGACCAGCTCGACCTCGAGGCCGGCGCGGATATCGGGATCCGCGGCCAGCATCACCCAATCCGGCGGATCGCCGTAGGCCCGGGCGCGCTCGCGCAACTGCTTGGCCGCGCGCAAGAGCGCGCTGCCGCCGATCGGGGTGCTGCGGCTGGCCAAGGCGCCGATCCCGGCTGGCGTCGCATCGGTGTCGCCATGGCGCACCACCACCCGCTCCGGGCCGATCTCGAGCGCGCCGGCTACGATCTGCGCCGCCGCGGTCTCGCGGCCCTGGCCCTGGGCCGTGCTGCCGGTGGCGGCCTCGATGCGGCCGTCGGGCAGCAGGCGCAAGCGGGCGCTTTCCCAGCCCTCGCCGCAGGGCTCGGCATAAAGGGCAATGCCGACACCGACCAGCTCGCCGGCCCGGCGGCGCTCGGCCTGGGCGGCGCGCAGCCCGGCATAGCCGGCGCGCTCGGCCGACGCCGCCAGCAGGCCCGGGAAATCGGCGCTGTCCATGAGGTCGCCGGCGGCGGTGCGGTGCGCCCCGGACGCGGCATTGCGCCGGCGGATCTCCAGCGGGTCCAGGCCCAGCCGCGCCGCCGCGCGGTCCATCAGCCGCTCCATCAGCAGCGCCGCCTCGGGCCGGCCGGCCCCGCGATAGATGCCCATGGCCGCCGTGTCGTCGGCCGCCGCCCACATCCGCACGTCGGCGGCGCCGACCCGGTAGGGGCCGGGCAGGATGCGCGCGGCGTTGCGCGCCGGCACGGCGGCGCTGTAGGGCAGCCGGTGTCCGAGCGGGAAGGCCAGGCGCGCGCGCAGTCCCAGCAGCCGGCCGTCGGCGGCGAAGGCGCCTGACGCCGCCAGGGCCGCGCCGCGGCCATGCGTGCCCGCCACCAGGTCGTCCTGACGGCTGCCGCGCCAGCGCACCGCGGCGCTGAGCCGCCACGCCGCCCAGGCGACCAGCAGCTCCTCGGGATGGATCGACGCGCGCGCGCCGAACGCCCCGCCGACATCGGGCGCGATGACCCGCACCAGCGCCGGGTCGAGGCCGAGCACCGCGGCGATGTCGGCACGAGCCCGATGCGGCGCCTGGGTCCCGAGCCACACGGTCAGGCGGCCGTCATCCCAGACCGCCAGCGCCGAGCGCGGCTCCAGCGGGCTCGGCGCCAGCCGCGCCTGCTCCAACCGGACCGCGACCACGGCCGCCGCGCTGCGCTCCGCGGCTTCGACGTCGCCGACGGTCCAGGCCTGGGCAAAGGCCGCGCCATCGGGCCCGGCATCGAGCAACCGGCCGGCGCCGTGCAGCACGGCCGGCTCGGCGTCGGCCTCGACCACAACTGCTTCGGCGGCGTCCAAGGCCGCCGCAGCCGACACGGCGATGACGGCGGCGACCGGCTGGCCGACCGCATGCACGGCACCGTCGGCGAGCAGGGCGAAAGGCGGCGCCACCAGGTCCGGGACCAGCGGGTTGATCGCCGGTGCGCCATGGCTGCCGAGGTCGGCGGCGGTGATCACGGCACGCACGCCGGGCAGCGCCCGGGCCGCCGCGCCATCGACCCGCCGCAGCGCGGCCCGGGCGTGCTGGCTGCGCACGATGGCCAGGTGCAGGCAGCCGGGATGGTCGATGTCGTCGACGAAGCGCCCGGCCCCGGTCAGCAGCCGCGCATCCTCGACCCGGGGCAGCGGGGCGCCGATGGCGGAGTCGGTTCGGGCGGGCAGGTCGGGCATGGCGTCATGGCACCGCACCCGCGCTTATGAGACAATCGGTATTTTCCGATCGACTCATAAAGCCAGATCATGAATGTCACGCTTCGCCAGCTTCAGGCCCTGCTGGCCGTCGCCGAGCAGGGCAGCTTCAGCCGAGCGGCCGAGCGGCTGCATGTGACGCAATCGGCGGTGTCGGTGCTGGTGCGCGAGCTGGAGCGCGAGCTGCGCCTGCGCCTGTTCGACCGCACCACGCGCCGCGTCGAGCCGACGCCGGCCGGCGCCGCCTTCGCGGCCCAGGCGGCCAAGCTGGTCGCCGACCTGGATCTGGCCGTGCGCCACGCCCATGATTTGGCCGAGCTCCGGCGCGGGCGTCTGACCGTGGCGGCGCCGCCGCTGCTGGCCGCAACCCTGCTGCCCGGCGCCATCGCGGCGTTCCGGTCCAGCCATCCCGGCGTCCGGGTCGAGCTGGTCGACACCCGCACCGACCTGATCGTGGCCCAGGTGCGCGCCGGCGAGGCCGACCTGGGCGTCGGCACCTTCCAGGCCGGCGAGGACGGGATCGAGCGCGTCCACCTCGCCGCCGACCGGCTGGTCGCGGTGTGCCCGGGCGGCCATGCCCTGGCCGGCGCCGCCCCCCTGCCCTGGCCGGCGCTCGCCGGCTGGCCCCTGATCACGCTGACCCGCGACAGCGGCATCCGCAGCCTGGTCGAGTACGGGTTCGAGGCGGCCGGCGCCGCCCTGGACATCGCCTTCGAGGTCAACCAGATCACCACGGCGCTGGCGCTGGCCGCGGCGGGCCTGGGCGTCGCCGTGCTGCCGGCCTATGCCATGGCGTCACCGCAATCGGCGGGCCTCATGGCACGGCCGCTGGAGGCGCCGGCGGTGGTCCGCGACGTGGTCGCGATTCACCGCAGCGGCCGCGCGCTGGCGCCGGCCGCCGCCGCCTTCGTCACGGCGCTCGGCGGCTGGGTGGCCGGCATCGGCGACCGGCCGCCGGCTATTTCGAGTGCGCCGCCTGCCAAGCGGCGAAGGCGCGCTCCAGCAGCTCGACCTTCTTGATGTCCTCGGCCGCGGCGGCCTGCTTGAACGCCTTGCGGAACTCCGGCGTGACCCGGAAGTTCAGCGGCTTGACCCGCGCCGAAGGCGCCTTGGCCTTGGACGGCTTGGCCTGAGCCGAGTCGGCGGCGGCAGGCGCGGCGGCGGCCGTCGTCGGCTTGGCAGCGGCGCGTCGGCTGCGCGCCGGCTTGGGGGTCGCATCGGCGCTGTGCGCCGGTTTGGGGGTCGCGTCGGCCTCGGTCATGGCACCTCCTTCATCCCGGCGGCACCCATGCCACCGTCCGGAATCGTTAAGTCGAACCGTGCTTTCGTGCAATCCGTTTTGCGTGCTTTTGTGCAAGAAGGCGAGCCGTCACCGCCCTGGTCCCCGTCGAACTCCGGCGGGCCGCGGTCGTTCCGGCGTGATGGCAGTCCGGAGGACGCACATGAGCAGCGATCGGAGCACCCTCATGACCCGCCGGCACCTGGTCGGCGGCGGCGGCATCGGACTGGCCGCCGCGGCGGCGGGGGCGGCGCAGGCGCAGACCACGAGCCAGCCTGCCGCCGCGCCGGCCATCGACGATCCGCGCACCAAGTGCCCAAAGCCGCCGTTCCGGCCACAGACGCAGCCCTGGCCGGGCTTGGCACGCGACATGGATCCGCGGCCGGACCACGGCGAGACCAGCTATCGCGGCTCCGGCCGGCTCGCCGGCCGCAAGGCGCTCATCACCGGCGGCGATTCAGGGATGGGCCGGGCCGCCGCGATCGCCTATGCCCGCGAGGGCGCCGACGTGGCGATCAACTACTTCCCCACCGAAGAGCCGGACGCCCAGGAGGTGATACGCCTGATCGCGGCCGCCGGGCGGACCGGGGCCGCGCTGCCGGGCGACCTGCGGACCGAAGCGTTCTGCCAGGCGCTGGTCGCCAGCGCCGTCCAGCGCCTGGGCGGACTCGACATCGTCGTGTGCAATGCCGCGCGGCAGCAGTCGAAGCCGTCGATCCTCGACATCTCGACCGAGGACTTCGACGCCACGATGAAGACCAACATCTACGCGCCGTTCTGGATCATCAAGGCCGCCCTGCCGCATCTGAAGCCGGGCGCGGCCATCATCGCCACGGCGTCGGAACAGGCTTACGACCCGTCGCCCGACCTCTACGACTACGCCCAGACCAAGGCGGCGACCATGAACTACGTGAAGTCGCTGGCCAAGCAGCTCGGCCCCAAGGGCATCCGGGTCAACGGCGTGGCGCCGGGCCCCGTGTGGACACCCTTGCAGGTCAGCGGCGGCGCGTCGGACCGGAAATACGAAAACTTCGGCAAGACCACCGTGCTCGGCCGGCCGGGCCAGCCCGTCGAGCTGGCGTCGATCTATGTCCAGCTCGCCGCGGCGGACGCGAGCTTCGCCACGGGCAACATCTACGGATCGGGCGGCGGCCGGGGCCAGCCGTAGCGGGTTGCGGTGCTCACCCGACCAGATCGCGGTGCTCCGGGTGCCGCTGCAGCCACAGGGCGGCGTAGCTGCAGTGCGGCAACACGGTCAGGCCGCCGGCGCGGGCGATCGCCATGATGCCGGCCATCAGGCGGCCGGCGGCCCCGGTGCCGCGCAGGGCCGGCGGCGCCTCGACATGGCGGATGACCAGCCGGCGGCCGTCGCGTCCATAGGTGGCGAACGCGACCTGGCCGTCGACCTCCAGCTCGAAGCGGCTGGCGTCAGGGTTGTCGCGGACGGGGTCGGTCATGGCGGCTCCTCGGCTTGGCCCCGGGGTCCGGCCCCGGCGTCCGCCAGTCTAGCCGGCACCCAGCGCCGGATCGATCAGCGCCAGCCCGCTCTCGGGATCCTGGCGCTTGCGCAGATGGGCCGGCGCCTCGGTCACGATCACCTCCAGGGTCGGCCGCACCTCGGCGTCCAGCAGATGGCCGCCCACCGCCGCGCCATCGGATCGGCCGCACACCACATGGACGTGCAGCGCCGGCCCGCCGGCCGGGCCCAGCGCGACATCGCCGACCAGCGACAGCACTTCGACCTGCTCGGCCACCGGGATCCGGCGGTACTGCTTGCGCTCCCAATCGAAATATCCCAGCGTCGCCGACCGGAACGCGCCGATCCCGGTCAGTTGCGCCGCGGTCAGCCGCGCCTCGCGCGCAAAGCGGCCGAGGCAGCCGACGGCCTCGTCGCCGGTCTCCAGCACCACGGCGTAGCAGCGCAGCGGGCCGTCCTCGAGCAGCTTGGTCTTCATGGGGCGGCAACGGTGCCGGCGTCGGCGGGTTTCCGGACGGTGCCGGGACATACCGTTCCAAACCCGCACGCCGCATGATAAGTTACATGTAACTCGGAGACAAAAATCGTGGTGCACGCCAGGGACGCAAAGCCAACGCGCGTGAAGGTGCAGCAGCATCGCAACCGATTACGGGCTCAGGGGCTGCGGCCAATCCAGATTTGGGTGCCGGACGTGCGCGCGCCGTCTTTCCGAGTGGAGGCCCACCGGCAATCCATGGCCGTGGCAGCGAGCGACCATGCAGCCGAGAACCAGGCGTTCATCGACACCGTCTCCGATTGGCCCGAGGAATGAGGCGTGGAGACATTTGGACCGTCTCCGGCGGCAAGGATTATGCGGGCAAGCCGCGCCCCGTCGTCGTCGTCCAGGACGACGCCTTCGACGCGACCGACTCGATCACAATTTGTGCGTTCACGACCGACCCGACCGAAGCGCCCCTGTTTCGGCTTCCTGTCGAGCCGAACGAGCGCAATGGGCTGCGTTCCTCCTCCCGGCTGATGGTGGATAAGATCACCACCGTCCCGAAGTCCAAGATCGGCGAGCGGATCGGTCGGCTCGACGACGAGGACGTGGTCCGGCTCAACCGGGCCGTGATGGTGTTCGTCGGTTTGGCGGTGTCACCGAGAACGGGCCGGACCGGGGAATGAGCAGCGCCGCGGCCTAGGTGCATCCGGGCACGTCGCAGTGCGATAACGAGCCAGGCCCACCAGTCCCCGATCGCGCTGGCGAACCCGGCCGAATTGCGCGACCATAACCGGGCGTCGAGCCATCGTCCTGGAGCCTCCAAGCGATGAGCGCCATGGTCACGGTCACCCCGGGCGGCTCCTATGTGGCTACCGGGCCGAACACCATCTTCGTGATTTCGGGCGCCATCGGCATCACGCCGACCACCACGATCAGCGGCGCCACCTACTCGAACATCTCGATCCAGATCGTCAATGGGGCGTCGTACGGGACGATCGACCTCGGCACTCAATGGACCAATGTCTTCGGCATCGACTCGATCCTGGTGACCGGCACCAATCCGTACACGCTCAACGACATCTCCGCCTCGGTCCTGTCCCATGCCGCGTTCGGCAGCGCCGGCACGCGGATCCCGCAATTCCCGACCCTCAATGTCGGCGACTCGGATTCCGGCACCGTGACCGTCGACGCCAGCACGCTCGCCGGCACGACGCTCGGCGTCGGCATGTCCATCCAATCGGCCGGCGCCGGCGCAGCCGCGTTCTCGGCCGGGACCGGCGGCGGCTTCTTCAACCTGTTCTCGGACAACCTGGGCAGCTACAGCCTCAATGGCAGCGCCGCCTCGTCGCAGACGCCACTGTCGGTCGGCGTCACCGCGGTCAGCGCCGGCGTCGTCCACATCTCGGCCGGCGCCAATGTCAGCGGGATCGGCAGCATCGTCGACAACCTGGCCACCGCCCACCAGCTCATCCTCGATCCCGGCTTCTTCACCAGCAACGGCATGAGCCTCGGGTCGAACGGTGTCATCCCCAGCGGCCAAGCCTTGACCGTCATGCTGGGGAACAGCGGGACCGCGGCGGCGCTGGTCGATGCCAGCGCGCTCGGCACCGGCGATAATGTCACGGTCATCGCCCAGTCGGGATCGCACCATACCGTGCTGGGCGGCGCGGGCGGCCTGACCCTGCAAGCCAACACGCCGGGCACCTTGGCCGGCGACAGCGTGTCGGGCGGCACCGGGCCGGTGCAGCTGACGCTCGGCAGCTTCGGCCAGACCGCCAGCACCGCCTTCGACCTCGGCGCCGCCGCGGCGCTGGGCCCGGTCACCGGTCTGCTGCTCGCCCAGCCGGTGAGCGCCGTGACCGCGTCAGCCGGCCTGTTCGGCCAGCTGACCAGCATCAACGCCATCGCGCCTGCGACCCTGGTGGTCGGCGGGTCGTCGGTGACGGCGCCGACCAACGCCGCTTATGGCGGGCCGCTGTTGATTGGCCTGACCACGCCAGGCGCCACGTTCGCACTGCCGGTCACGGCCACCATCGGCTTCGGCGGCACGGTCAGCGGCGGCACCGGCACCCGGGTCAGGCTAACCGGCAGCACCTCGAGCGGCGTCAATCTCACCGCGCTCGCGGTGCCGATCGTGGACGTGACGGGCGGCGCCGCCTTCCTGACCGACACCGTCGGCGGCGCGGCCCAGCCCGCGTTCGTGATCAACAACAGCGCAACCAACAGCCAGATCACGATGCTCAAAGCCGGCGCCACGGCGTTCGGCGGCAGCGGCAGCGATTCGATCCGGGGCCTCGGCAGCGGCGAGACGCTGGTGGGCAGCTACGCCGGCGGCCGGCTGGACGCCTGGGGCAACAACCAGACGGTCTTCGCGGCCGACACCCTGTTCGGCAGCAGCCCGGTGTGCCGGCCGATCAACGTCGCCGGCCAGGGCGACATCGTCGTCGGCCGCTACACCTCGGGCGGCGGCACCGATACCGTGAACCTGGCCGGCGGCGGCGCCGACACCGTGTTCGCCGGCGCCGGCGCCATGACTGTCCGCAACAACGCCGACGCCAATGTGACCATGGTCGGCGGCGCCGGCCTGCTGCAGGCGCGCAGCTCGGCGCGCGGCGGCGACGTGGCGTTCGGCGGCGCCGGCGGCGCCTTCGCCTACTTCAACAACACCCGCGACAGCACCGGCGCCAGCAACAGCTATGTCGGCGGCGCCGGCTCCGGCGTCGTCTACACCAGCAGCTATGTCGGAACCCAGGTCTTCACCGGCACCGGCGCGGTCGACGTGGTGATCAACCCGGCCAACACCGCCGGCCTCGTCGACACCATCGTCGGCTTCCGATCAGGCACCGACTCGATCGACCTGTCGCAGTTCGGGCTGAGCCTGGCCAGCGTCGCCGGCCTGGCCCAGACCAGCTACCAGAACGGCGTCGACGTCGCCCTGCCGACCGGCATCACCTTGCGCCTGATCGGCCCGACGAAGCTGTCGACCAGCGACGTCATCCTGAACAGCGTCACCACCTTCACCGGCACGTCGGGAATCGACAGCTTCAGCGGCCCGTCCGGCGCGACGGCCGACACCATCTACAATTTCTCGGCGACAAACCTGTCCGGCTCGGACACCGTCGCCGGCCCGGCGGTGCGGGACGACAACACCCTCGCCATCACCGACAGCGGACCCGTCACCCTCACCGCCTCGCAGTTCGCTGCCGTCAGCAACATCGACCAGGTGGTCTTCCGCGCGACCACGGCGGGATCGGCGGTGTCGGTCAATTCCAGCCTCGCGTCGCTCCTGTCCCAAGCCGACTGGGTGTTCTCGGCCGACGCTACGATCTCGGCGCCGTTGAGCAGCGGCAACAGCATGGTGGTGCGGCCGAACCGAACGCTCGGCCATGCGGTCACGCTGACCCTGTCCAGCGCGACCAGCAACAGCATCACCGCGTTCGACAACGGACGGCCGGTGCCGGGCACGGCGCTCAACATCGTCGGCGGCGGCCTGGGCGACGCCATTTTCGGCAGCCGCAACGCGGTCAACGTCACGGGCGGTGCCGGCAACGACTCGATCGCGAGCTTCCTGGCCAACGACACGATCAAGGCCGGCGCCGGCGCCGACACGATCTTCACCGGCGGCGGCAACGACCTCCTGATCTATGGCGCGGTCACGGACAGCTACAGCAGCCCCGCGGCCTGGGACGTGGTGCAGGGCTTCAAGCCCGGCCGCGACAAGATCGACTTCCAGCCCGGGCTGGGCAGCAGCCTGGGGCTGGGTGGCAACCTCGCCGGCGGCATCACCGTGACCTCGCTGGTGGTGACCAACGGCGTCTCGTCGCTGGCCCAGTTCGCGGCCGGGATCAACAGCGCGGGCACCATCGCCGCGTCCACCACCAGCCAGCTCCAGCTGGCGCTGGTCACCGTCAATGGCGGCACGTTCGGCGGTCAGTACCTGATCGTCAACGACGGCACCGCGGGCTACCAGAGCAATGCCGACATGGTGATCAACCTTGCCGGCGCGCGCAGCCAGCTGACCCCGGCCGACTTCATCATCGCGTGACCAACCCCAGCAGGTCCTCGATCCGGATCGGGAACCGCCGCACCCGGATGCCGGTCGCGTGCCACACGGCGTTGGCGATCGCGCCGGCGGAGCCGGTGATGGCGATCTCGCCGACGCCCTTGATGCCCAGGGCGTTCACATGGGGGTCGTGCTCGTCGACGGTGAACGCGTCGAGGTCGACCACATCGGCATTGACCGGGATGTGATAGCCGGCGAAGTCGCCATTGATCACCCGGCCGGTGCGGTGGTCGACCACCGCCGCCTCGTGCAGGGCGAACGACAGGCCCCAGATCATGCCGCCCAGGAGCTGGCTGCGGACCAGCTTGGGATTGATGATCCGGCCGGCGGCGAAAGCGCCGACCGCGCGGGTGACCCGCACCTGGCCGAGATCGGGATCGACGGTGACTTCCGCGAACACCGCGCCGTGGGCGTGCATGGCGTAGGTGGCCTGCAGCGCCGGATCGGACGCACCCGACCCGATGGCGTCGATCGTGTCCAGCCCGGCGCGGGCCAGGATGTCGGCGTAGCCGTCGCTGCGGCTGGCGTCGTCGCGGGCGTGGAGGCGGCCGCCGCGGGCGACCACCCCGGCATTGCCGGCGCCGAACAGCGGCGAGCGCTCGTCGGCTGTCGCGAGGTCGGCGAGCTTGGCGATGACCGCGGCGCCGGCATTGTGGATGGCCATGCCGGCGGTCGCGGTATGGGCCGAGCCGCCGGCGATGCCGGCATCCGGCAGGTGCGAGGTGCCGGCCTTGAACTCGACCTGGTCGATGTCCAGCCCCAGGGCGTCGGCGGCGATCTGGGCGAGTGCAGTCCACGCCCCCTGCCCCATGTCGTGCGCCCCTGTTTTCATCAGGCCCGTGCCGTCGCGATGGATCACGGCATGGGCCTGCCCCTGGAACATAATCGCCGGGAAGGTGGCGGTGCCCATGCCCCAGCCGACCAGATGGCCGGCGGCGTTGCGCATCTGCCGCGCCTCGCGCGGCCGCCGGGCCCAGCCGAAGCGCTCGGCGCCCTGCCGGTAGCAGTCGCGCAGCGCCTTCGACGAGAACGGCTTTCCCGTCACCGGCTCGACCTCGGCATAGTTGCGCAGACGGAAATCAAGCGGGTCGAGGCCGCAGGCGAGTGCGGCCTCGTCGATGGCGCTCTCCAGCGCGACCGAGCCCGTGGCCTCGCCGGGCGCCCGCATGAAGAAGGGCATGCCGCTGTCGATGCGCACCGCCTCGTGGCTGGTCGCGATCGCCGGGCTGGCATAGAGCGTGCGCGCGATGTCGGCCGCCGGCTCGAAGAAGTCGTCGAAGCTGCAGGCGGTGACCTTGGCGTGATGGGCAAGCGCAGTCAGCCGGCCCTCGCCGTCGATGCCCAGGCGCAGCCGCTGGCGGGTTGCCGGCCGGTGCCCGACCGGCCCGAACATCTGGTCGCGCCGCAGCACCAGCTTGACCGGCCGCCCGACCATCTTGGCCGCCAGGATGCCCAGGATCTGCGGGCCGAGCAGCAGGCCCTTGGAGCCGAAGCCGCCGCCCAGGAACGGGCTGCGGATGTGGATGTTCTCGGGCGCCAGGCCCAGCAGCCCGGCCAGCCGGTCGCGGGTCAGCGCCAGGCCCTGGGTCGGCAGGTCGAGCGACAGGGCGTCGCCATGCCAGCACGCCACCACGGCATGGGTCTCCATGGTGTTGTGGTACTGCGGCGGCGTCTCATAGATCGCATCGACGCGATGGACGGCCGCGGCCAGCCCGGCCTCGACGTCGCCATGCTCGACCACCGCCGGGTGGCCGGGCCCGACCGCCGGCGGCACGAAGCTTTCGGCACCGTCCAGCCCGACCGTGGGCGGCTCGGCCTCGTAGCGGGGCGCCAGCAGCGCCGCGCCCTCGGTCGCCGCTTCGATGGTTTCGGCGATGACCACGGCGATCGGCTGGCCGGCATAGCGCACGCGGTCCGATTGCAGCACGTCCTGGACGAACATGAAGGGGTGCAGCTTGACGTCGGGGTCCATGGCCAGCGCCGGGCGGCTGAACGGCGTCATGACCTCGACCACGCCGGGATGGGCCTTGGCGGCCGCGACGTCCAGCCGGGCCACGCGGCCGCGGGCGATGCGGCTGGTGGCCAGCACCGCATGCAGCATCCCGGGCGGGTGGTGGTCGGCGCCGTAGTGGGCGGCGCCGGTGACCTTCAGGACGCCGTCGCGCCGGCTCATCGGCTGGCCGATGTTGGAGCCGTGGCGCATGCGGCGCGGGTCTTCGGTCAGCATCGGCTCAAGCGTCATGGGAAGCTCCGGTCGGGCCAGAGAAGGGAGAGCCGGGCAGCGCCGGCACGCGAGCGGGCGTGCCCGATGCGGCCAGGGCGAGCGCGCGCGCCAGGACCCGGCGCGCCAGCTCGATCTTGAAGCCGTTGTCGCCGCTGGGCCGGGCCTCGGCCAGCGCCGCCTCGGCCGC
>CAZEFK010000107.1:0-25208 GCA_964511405.1 uncultured Comamonadaceae bacterium
GTCCAAGAGATCCTGGACTACGGCCTGGTCGGCTGGGCGATGAGCCGCTATTCCGGCTGCTGGATCGCCATGAAGACCATCGCCGAGACCGTCGACAGCTCGGCCAGCGTCCAGGTCGGCCCGGATCGCGCGGCGTTGCGGCTGCCCGACGACTTCGAGATGCCGCCGGGCGGCCTCAACATCCGCTGGCCGGATCCGCCGCTGGAGCAGGAGCATCGGCTGATGCGCCACAAGCTCTACGCGGCGCTGGCCTTCGCCCGGGCCAACCGGCTGGACCGCGTGGTCATCGACAGCCCGGCGCCGCGGCTCGGCATCGTGACCACCGGCAAGTCCTATCTGGACGTCCGCCAGGCTTTCGACGACCTGGGCATCGACGACGAGCTGGCCGCCCGGATCGGCATCCGCCTGTACAAGGTGGCCATGCCGTGGCCGCTGGAGCGCGAGGGCATCCGGCACTTCGCCGAGGGCCTGGAGGAGATCCTGGTCGTCGAGGAGAAGCGCGCGGTCATCGAGAACCAGCTCAAGGAGCAGCTTTACAACTGGCGCGCCGACGTGCGGCCGCGCGTGATCGGCAAGTTCGACGAGGAGCGCGAGTGGCAGCTGCCCTCGACCTCGGAGCTGACCCCGGCCCGCATCGCCCGGGTCATCGCCCGGCGCATTGCGCGCGTCTACGACAGCGAGCGGATACGCGACCGCCTGGCCTTCCTGGACGCCAAGGACCGCCAGCTGGCCCAGACCCAGGCGGCGATGCAGCGGGTGCCGACCTTCTGCTCGGGCTGCCCGCACAACAGCTCGACCAAGGTGCCCGAGGGCAGCCGTGCCCTGGCCGGCATCGGCTGCCACTACATGACCATCTGGATGGACCGCTCGACGGCCACCTTCAGCCAGATGGGCGGCGAGGGCGTGGCCTGGGTCGGCCAGGCGCCGTTCACCGACACGCCCCACGTCTTCACCAACCTGGGCGACGGCACCTACCAGCATTCCGGGCTGCTGGCGGTGCGCGCCGCGGTCGCCGCCGGGGTCAACATCACCTACAAGGTGCTGTACAACGACGCCGTGGCCATGACCGGCGGCCAGCCCGTCGACGGTCAATTGAGCGTGCCGCAGATCAGCCGCCAGCTGGCGGCCGAAGGCGTCAATCCGATCGTGGTGGTCACCGACGAGCCCGGGAAGTATCCGGTCAATGCCGGCTTCGCGCCCGGTGTCACGGTCGAGCACCGCGACTCCCTGGACGAGGTGCAGCGCCGCCTGCGCCAGGTGCGCGGCGTCAGCGCCCTGATCTACGACCAGACCTGCGCCTCGGAGAAGCGGCGCCGGCGCAAGCGCGGCCTGATGGCCGACCCGCCGCGGCGCGTGCTGATCAACGAAAGCGTGTGCGAGGGCTGCGGCGACTGCGGCGTGCAGTCGAACTGCGTGTCGATCCTGCCGGTCGAGACCGAGTTCGGGCGCAAGCGCCAGATCGACCAGTCCAGCTGCAACAAGGACTTCTCCTGCGTCAACGGCTTCTGCCCCAGCTTCGTGACGGTCGAGGGCGGCAGCTTGCGCAAGCGCCGCGGCGTCGGCGCCGGCGACTGGCCGGACCTGCCCGAGCCGGCGGTGGCGGCAACCCCGGAGCCCTACGGCATCCTGGTCACCGGCGTCGGCGGCACCGGCGTCGTCACCATCGGCCAATTGCTGGGCATGGCCGCGCATCTGGAGGGCAAGGGCTGCTCGGTGCTCGACATGACCGGCCTCGCCCAGAAGGGCGGGGCCGTGTTCAGCCATGTCCGCGTCGCGGCCCGGCCCGAGGACATCCACGCCGTGCGCATCGCCGCCGGCGAGGCGCACCTGGTGCTGGGCGCCGACCTGGTCACCACGGGCAGCTACGACGGTCTGTCGAAGATGCGCGCCGGGCTGACGCAGGCCGTGGTCAACAGCCACGAGATCATGACGTCGGACTTCACCCGCAAGCCCGACCTGGCGTTCCCGAAGGACAAGCTGGAGGCGGCGATCCGGCAGTCGGTCGGCGACGCGGCCCTGCTCCTGGACGCCACCGGCATCGCCACGGCGCTGCTGGGCGACGCCATCGCCGCCAACTGCTTCCTGCTGGGCGTCGCCGCCCAGCGCGGGCTGTTGCCGGTGTCGGTGGCGGCGATCGAGCGCGCCATCGAGCTCAACGCCGTCGCGGTCGGGTTCAACAAGCAGGCCTTCCTGTGGGGCCGCCGCGCCGCCCACGACCTCGCCGCCGTGCTCCGGGCGGCCGAGCCGGCGCCGACAGCAATACCGGCGCACCGGCGCCTGTCCGAGAGCCTGGATGAGGCGATCCAGCGCCGGGTCGCGGCCCTGACCGACTATCAGGACGCGGCCTATGCCGCGCGCTACCGCCAGGCGGTCGATCGGGTCCGCCAGGCCGAGGCCAGCCGGGCCCCGGGCGAGGCCCTGACCACCGCGGTCGCCCGCTCGCTCTACAAGCTGATGGCCTACAAGGACGAATACGAGGTCGCCCGGCTGCATGCCGATCCCAAGTTCCAGGCCCAGATCGCCGAACAGTTCGAGGGCGACTACCGGATCGCCTTCCACCTGGCGCCGCCGCTGCTGGCGCGCCGGGATCCGGTCACCGGGCATCCGCGCAAGACCCGGTTCGGGTCCTGGGCGATGCGGCTGTTCCGGCTGCTCCGGCACCTGAAGGGCCTGCGCGGCGGCCCGTTCGACCTGTTCGGCCATACCGCCGAGCGCCGCCAGGAACGCCAGGACCTGGCCGATTATCTGGCGCTGATCGACGAGCTGCTGGCCGCGCTGACCCCGGCCAACCGCGATCTGGCGGTCGAGCTGGCCACCCTGCCCCAGCGCAGTCGCGGCTTCGGCCATGTCCGGGCCGAGCAGCGCGCAGCCGTCAAGCGCGAGGAGGCAGCACTGCTCGCCCGATTCCGGGCTCCGGCACCGGCACCGGTGCCCCTGGCGGCGGAGTAGTCGCGGCAAATCATCGGCGGGCGCGGAACCGGCTGGCATTCGCCAGCCGGGGCGCCATAATCCCGGCCACAATCCCCGGGCTGAGCGACAAGCTCGGGGGCGTGGTCGGGTCCGGTCGATGAATCCGCGGGACGTTCAGCGAGAAAAGATCTTCACCCGCCGGGCGGTTCTGCTCGGCCTCGGGCAGCTGGGCCTGGTCGGCGTCCTGGGCGCGCGGCTGGTCTACCTGCAGGTCATGGAAGCCACCAAATATGCGGTGCTGGCCGACGAGAACCGGATCAGCCCCCGGCTGCTGCCGCCGCAGCGCGGCCGCATCCTGGACCGCAACGGCGAGCCGCTGGCGGTCAACCGCCTGACCTATCGCGCGGTCGTTGTGCCCGAGCAGGTCCGCAACCTGGACGCCACGCTCGATGCGCTCGCCCAGCTGGTCGGTCTCAGCGACGCCGACCGCCGGCGCTTCTACCGCGACATGAAGGGCAAGCGGTCGTTCATGCCGATCGCCGTGCGCGAGGACCTGAGCTGGGACGAGCTGGCCAAGCTGGAGCTGAACGCACCGTTCCTGCCGGGCGTGTCGATCGAAGTCGGCCAGACCCGGCTTTATCCCCACACCGAGTCGGTCGGCCACATCCTGGGCTATGTCGGCGCCGTGTCCGAGGCCGAGATGGACGACTCCGACGACCCGCTGCTGGAGGTTCCAGGCTTCCGCATCGGCAAGAACGGCATCGAGAGGACCCACGACGACGACCTGCGCGGCGAAGCCGGCGACAGCGAGATCGAGGTCGACGCCGTCGGCCGGGTGATCCGCGAGCTCGACCGCACCGAGCCGACGCCCGGCAAGGACCTGGAGCTCACGCTCGACATCGGCATCCAGGAGTTCGCCCGCGCGCGCATCGGCGAGGAGGCGGCGGCGGCGGTGTGCATGGACGCCCATAGCGGCGAGGTCATCGCCATGGTATCGGCGCCCGCCTTCGACCCCAACATGTTCTCGACCGGCCTCAAGGCCAGCGACTGGGAAGAGTTCCTGGCCAACCCCAAGAAGCCGCTGCTCAACAAGGCCATCGCCGGCCTCTATTCGCCGGGCTCGACCTTCAAGATGGTGACCGCGCTGGCCGGCCTGGACGCCGGCGTGATCACGCCCGAAACCGCGCTGCCCTGCACCGGCGAGTACCATCTCGGCAACGCCATCTTCCACTGCTGGCGCTGGAAGCAGGGCGGCCATGGCATGGTCCAGCTGACCCGGGCCCTGGCTGCCAGCTGCGACTGCTACTTCTACGAGGTCGCCCGCCGCGTCGGCATCGACAAGATCGCGGCCATGGCCCGGCGCATGGGCTTCGGCCAGCGCTTGGGCATCGACATCCCGGGCGAGAAGCCGGGCATCATCCCGACCACCCAGTGGAAACGCGCGACCTACGGCCAGTCCTGGGGCCAAGGCGAGACGGTGAGCTGCGGCATCGGCCAGAGCTATGTGACGGTCACGCCGCTGCAGCTTGCGACCATGACGGCGCGGCTCGCCAATGGCGGCCGCGCCGTGGTGCCGCGCCTGACCCGCCGCATCGGCGGCCAGCCGCCGACCGATGCCCTCAAGGTGCCGGCCCAGATCGGGCTCAACCCCGCCCATCTCAAGGCGGTCCTGGGCGGCATGGTGGCCGTGTGCGAGGTCGGCGGCACCGGCTATTCGATCCGCATCACCGAGCCGGGCATGGAGATGGCCGGCAAGAGCGGCAGCGCCCAGGTCCGGCGGATCACCATGGCCGAGCGCGCGCACGGCCTGCGCCGCGACCAGGACATCCCCTGGGCCGAGCGCGACAACGCCTTCTTCGTGGCGTTCGCGCCGGTGCATGCGCCGCGCTTCGCGTGCGCCGTCGCCGTCGAGCACGGCCTGCATGGCGCCGACGCCGCCGGTCCGATCGCCCGCGACATCCTGCTGGAAGTCCAGCGCCGCAATCTGGGGCCGGTGGCGGCCGTCGCCGGCGGAACTCAGATGGCGCGGGCGGAGTAGCCGCTTACGATCGGGCTGGGCTATGGCGCGACCGGCGTTGCGGTTCGATATCGGCTGATACACACTGATATCGATGCCAGCATGACCGTCGACTGCCATCATGGCCAATGTGACCATCAGGAACTTGCCCGACGAGGTGCATCGGGCGTTTCGCGTGCGGGCGGCGCAGCGTGGCCGCAGCACCGAGGCGGAGATCCGCGATATCCTGGAAACCGCCGTTCGGCCGCCCCAGCACGTCAAGCTGGGATCGTTGCTGGCGGACATTGGCCGCGACGTTGGGCTGACCGACGCGGATTGCGCGGTCTTCGATCAGAGCCGTAGCGCAGCAAGAGCGGCCCTGGACGCAGGCGGCAGACTGGACTGAGCTTTTCAGCATGTCCTTGTCCCCCTCTGCTGCGCCGGACCGGCGCGTTTGGCGCGGCAGTCCAGGCCAGGGGACTTTCGCGGCCGTGATGGGGGCGATCGTCGCCGCGCCGGTGCTGTTTGGGGTAATCAAACTGCCGGGCTCCTGGTTTGTCTGGCTGTTCGTCGGGCTGGTCGGACCGGTCACGCTGCTGCTGCTATCCCGAGCCTACAACGAGTTCGCGGTGCGGATCGTCGCCGATGCCGAAGGCCTGGAGGCACGCGTGCCGCGCTGGCTGGGTCCCTTTCCGGCGCCGCCGGCCCGCACCATCCGCCTCCGCTGGTCGGACATCGTCGGGATCCACCGGGGGCCCCGGAACTATGTGCTGGTCAACTTCCTGGGCCTGCGCGTGGACTGCACCGCCTTCCGCATCGACGCCGGGGCTCGGCAGCTGACCCTGATGGCCGGCTACGACGCCCGGCGCCGGCGGGACTATGTGGCGGCGAAGGCCGACTTGGACGAGATCCAAGCGTTCATCGTCGAGCGATCGGGGTTGCACGTCCCGTAGCGCCCGGCAGCCACGGCCCCGCCGACTCCGCATTTGACATCGGCCGGCTGCCGCCGACACATAGGGGCCCCATCAACCGCAAGGGTCTTCCCGACCCACTAGGATCGTCCAATGTCTCTGCCAGTCGTCGCGGTGGTCGGCGCCACCGGGGCCGTGGGAGTCGAACTCCTGCGCGTCCTCGAGGCCCGCCGTTTCCCGATGTCCGATCTTCGTCTGCTCGCCTCGGCCCGGTCCAAGGGCAAGACGATGACCTTCAAGGGCACCGCGCACACCGTGGCCGAGCTGACCGAGACCAGCTTCGCCGGGGTCGACATCGCGCTGTTCTCGGCCGGCGGGGCGACCAGCCGCCACTACGCGCCGATCGCCGCCAAGGCCGGCTGCGTCGTGGTCGACAATTCCTCGGCCTTCCGGATGGACCCGGCGGTGCCGCTGGTGATCCCCGAGATCAACCCCGAGGCGGTCCGCACCCACCAGGGCATCATCGCCAACCCCAACTGCTCGACCATCATCGGCATCACGCCGCTGTGGCCGCTGCACCGCAAGAACCCGGTGCGCCGGCTGATCGCGGCGACCTACCAGGCGGCCTCGGGCGGCGGTGCGGCGATGATGGAGGAGCTGGTCGAGTCGACCCGCGCCTACCTCGACGGCCGGCCGTTCCAGCCGCGGGTGCTGCCCCACGACTATGCGTTCAACCTGTTCAGCCACAACACCAAGATCGATCCGGCGAACGGGTACAACGAAGAAGAGCTGAAGATGGTCAAGGAGACCCGCAAGATCTTCGGCGACGACACGATCCGGATCACCGCCACCTGCGTGCGCGTGCCGGTGCTGCGTGCCCATTGCGAGGCGCTGACCGTCGAGTTCGCGAACCCGATCACGCCGGACGAGGTGCGCGCGGTGCTGGCCGGCGCCCCGGGCGTCAAGCTGGTCGACGACCCCGAGCGCAACTATTTCCCGATGCCCAAGGATGCCTCGGGCCAGGACGACATCCTGGTCGGCCGCATCCGCCAGGACATCAGCGACCCCACCGGCCACACCATCGCGATGTTCGTGGCCGGCGACCAGCTGCTCAAGGGCGCGGCGCTCAACGCCGTGCAGATCGCCGAGCGCCTGGTCGATCACCTGGCCACCGTCTGATTCCCATGTAACCGATGGCCGGCCGCGCGCGAACTCCGTGCGCGGCCGTCTTTGCCGCGTCCCGCTTGTGCCGTTGGAGACCCTGTGCATGCGAGTCCGGATTGCCATCGCCGCCGCCGTCGCCGTTTTGCTGGGTGCAGCGCTCAGCGCCCACGCCCAGGACGCCAAGTCGATCTTTGAAAAGCGCGACGACACGATGAAGCTGCTCGGCAAGAGCTTCTACCCGATCAACCGCGCCCTGAAGGGCACGGTGCAGCTGGATCTGGCCGCCGCGGCCACCACCACCGACACCGCCGCCCAGTCGCTGAGCCCGGCGTTGTTCGCGCCCGGCTCCGACCTGCCCGACAGCAACATGAAACCCGAAGCCGGCCAGCAGCCCGAGAAAGTCGCCAAGTACCTCGCCGACCTCAAGGTCAATACGGCGAAGCTGGTCGAGACCGCCAAGGGCGGCGACAAGGAGGCGATCGCGGTCGCCTTCCAGTCCGCCAACCAGGTCTGCAACGCCTGCCACCAAGACTTCCGTAAGCCGCGGCAATGACCGGCGGCAGCTGGCGCCGCGCCGCCGCGCTGGTCGCGGCGGCGCTGGCGTTCGGGGCCGGCGTTCCGGCGTCGGCCGCCGACGCCGACATCGTCAAGCGCGGCGAGTACCTGCTGCATGCCGGCGGCTGCATCGCCTGCCACACCGACACCGCTTCAGGCGCCACGCCGCTGGCCGGCGGCCGCGCCTTGGCGACACCGTTCGGCACTTTCTACAGCCCGAACCTGACGCCCGACCCCGAGACCGGCATCGGCCGCTGGACCGATGCCCAGTTCCTGGACGCCCTGCACAACGGCATCCGCCCCGACGGCGCCTATTACTTCCCGGTCTTCCCCTATCCCAGCTTCACCGGGATCACCGACGACGATGCCCTGGCGATCAAGGCCTATCTGTTCTCGCTGGCGCCGGTGCACGCGCCCGCCAAGCCCCATGACGTAAGCTTCCCGTTCTCCTGGCGGTTCCTGCAGGCCGGCTGGCGGATGCTGTTCTTCTCGTCCGAGCGCTTTCGGCCCGACCCCAAGCACGACGCCCCGTACAACCGCGGCGCCTATCTGGTGACCGCGCTCGCCCATTGCGGCGAATGCCACACCCCGCGCAACAGCCTGGGCGCCATGGAGACCAGCATGGCGCTGGCCGGCACCCGCGACGGCCCGGACGGCCAGCTGGTGCCCAACATCACCCCCGATCCCAAGACCGGGATCGGCCTGTGGGCCGCCGACGACCTGGTCCAGCTGCTGAAAACCGGCGATACGCCCGAACAGAGCCAAGTGCGCGGCGCCATGCGCGAAGCGATCCGCGACGGCCTCAAGGACCTGACCGACGCCGACCTGACCGCGATCGCCACCTATCTCCTGGCCCAGCCGCCGATCGTCAACCAGGTCAGCCACGGGCGGTAGGCAGGAGTTCAGGATAGATCGACGTTGATCCGCCGACCCCGGCCGGCCAGGCGCTCAAGGCGCCGGACGCAGAGCGCCAGCGGATAGGCCATCGCGAAATACATCGCGCCGGTGATCAGGTAGACCTGCATCGGCATGTAATATTCGCTGGTGATGTCGTTCGCCCGCATCATCAGCTCCGGTGCCGCGATCAGCGAGGCGACCGACGTGTCCTTCAGCAGCGCGATGGCGCTGTTCGCCATGGGCGGCAGCACGACCCGCACCGATTGCGGCAAGATGATGTAGCGCATGGTCTGGGCGCGCGTCATGCCGATCGTCTGGGCGGCCTCGTGCTGGCCGCGGTCGACCGCCGCGATGCCGGCGCGGTAGATCTCCGCCATGTAGGCCGCGTAATGCAGCCCGAGCGCGATCACCGCCGCCTCGAAGCCGGGTATCACGATATTGACCGAGGCGAGCCCGAAATAGATCAGGAACAGCTGGGTGAGCGTCGGCGTGCCGCGGATCAGCTCGATATAAAGCCGGCACAGCGTCGGCAGCGCCCGGTGCCGGGTCATGCCGGCGAGCGCGATCGCCAGCCCGGCAACGGCCCCCAGCACGTAGGCGAAGGCGGTCATCCGCAGGGTCTGGCCGGCCGCCGCCAGCAGTTCCGGCGCCCACTCCCGAGCGAGCGTGGCAAGCTCAGCCACGGTCATGCGCGCTGCCCGCGTCCCGCGCGCCGCTCCAGCCGGCGCGCGAGCATCGCGAGCGGCAGGCTCATGGCCAGATAGAAGGCGGCGACCAGCAGATAGATCTGGGTGCTGAGAAAGGTCCGGTCGACCAGCATATGGGCCCGGAAGCTGAGCTCCGGGGCGGCCACCACCGAGGCGAGCGAGGTGTCCTTGAGCAGACCGATGGCGAAGTTGGCGATCGGCGGCAGGACGAGCCGGACCGCCTGCGGCAGCACGATCGAGCGCAGCGCCGTCAGCCGGGTCATGCCGATGGCGAGGGCCGCCTCGGTCTGCCCGCGGTCCACGGCCTCGATGCCGGCGCGGAACACTTCGGTCAGATAGGCGCCGCCATTGAGCCCGAACCCGACGACAGCGGCCGGGATGGGGCTGAGCTTGATCCCGATCGCGCCGAGCCCGAAATAGATGACGAAGAGCTGGGTCAGCACGGGGACCGCCCGGAACACCTCGACATAGACATGCGCGACCGCCCGGAGCGCCGGCACCGGCCCGGTCCTGAGCGCGGCGAAGACGATCCCCAGCAGGATCGAGGCGGCGAAGCCGCCGGCGGTCACGATCACGGTCATGATCGCGCCGGACCACAGGATGCTCAGGAACTCCGGAAGAAGCTGCCAGGCCCGCGCCCAGTCGCCGCCGGTCATGGCACCTGCCGCTTCCTCAGCACGGCGCTCAGGAACGCCTGGGTGCGCGGCTGCGCGGGGGCCGCGAACAGGCGGGCGGGCGGCGCCGCCTCGACGATCAGGCCGTCATCCATGAAGATGACCCGGTCGGAGACCTCTTCGGCGAACTGCATCTCGTGGGTCACGATGATCATCGTCATGCCGTCGGCGGCAAGCCGGGCCATGACCGCCAGCACCTCGCCGACAAGTTCGGGGTCGAGCGCCGAGGTCGCCTCGTCGAACAGCATCAGCTTCGGCTGCATCGCGAGCGCGCGGGCGATGGCCACCCGCTGCTGCTGGCCGCCCGACAGCATCTCGGGATAGGCGTCGCGCTTGCCGCCGAGGCCGACCTTCTCCAGCAGTTCGAGCGCCCGGGCCTTCGCCTCGGCGGGCGGCGTCCGCAGCACCTTGATCGGCCCGATCTCGACGTTCTGGGACACCGTCAGGTGCGGAAACAGGTTGAACCGCTGGAATACCATGCCGATCTCGGCCCGCTGCCGGGCGAGCGCGCGGTCGTCGAGGGCCGCATAGCCCTGGCCGACGGCCTTTTCCCCGACCAGGTGGCCGTTGACATAGACATGCCCTTCGCTCGGCCGCTCGATATAGTTGATGCAGCGCAGCAGGGTCGTCTTGCCGGAGCCGCTGGGCCCGATGATCGAGACCTTCTCGCCGGCCCGGACATCGAGATCGATGCCCTTGAGCACATGCAGCGGGCCGAACCGCTTGTGGATGCCTTCGAGCCTGACCAGCGGACCGCCCGCGGCCGGGGGCGGCGGGCCCGCCTTGGCGGACGGCATCTCGATGTGGGTCATGGGGCGGTGATCCACGCGTCAATGGTCGGTCGTCCCGGCAGGCGGCGGCGGGCGCCACCGCCTGCGGACGCGCGACCTTCGGTCAGCTGAACAGCGCCGAGAAATCCTTGGGCGTGTGCGCAGCCGGCCCCAGGATATTGCCCTTGCCATCCCGGTCGACACCGATGCGCGCATCGTCGCTCGTCGGCACGACCAGGTAATCCGGGCTCGTCATGCCGTTCTTGGCCAGGAGCTCGGCGTTCTTCTTCGACGCCCAGAGCCATTTGATGCCGGCGTTGACCGCGTCGAACAGGTCGGGGTTCTCGAGATTCATGCCCATGACCGCCCGCCCCTTCCCCGACAGGTTGGGATATTCGGTGTTGGGCTTGATCGGGACCTGCTTCAGATCCAGGGATGGGTTCTGCAACAGCATGTAGTCGACGGTCATCGCGTCGAGCACGGCGAATTCGACCCGGCCGGCCAGGACGTCGCGCACGCAGCCATCGACGTTGTCATAAAGCTTCACGTCGCCGATGCCGGGGATCTTCTTGAGATCGGGGACGTAGCTGTAGCCCTGGCCGGTGCCGACGCTGTGCCCGCCCATGGCGTTGACGTCGATGAAGTCCTTGAACGGCTTGTCCTTCTTCATCGTGACGAAGTTGCCGTCATAATAGATCGGGTCGGTCAGCAGCATGGCGTTGGCCCGCGCCTTGGTCCACCCCATGTCGCCGCACATGATGTCGGCGCGTCCGGACTTGATGGCTTCAATGGTCGCCGACCAGGCCATGATGGCCGGCTTCGCGCGCAGGCCCAGGCGGGCCGCGATCGCGACGACCATCTCGGCGTCGCTGCCGATGATCTGGCCATCCTTGACGCCGGTGACCGGCATGGTGCCGCTCATCGCGATGGTGATGTAGCCCGCTTCGACCGTCTTGAACGTCGGCGCGGCCGCCCGCGCCGGGGCGCCGAACGCTGAAGCGGCCAACGCACCTGCGCCGAGGCCCGCCGTGCTGCGCAGCAGGGTTCGGCGCGACAGCTTCGTCACCATCATCGGGCTCCACATGGCTGGTCTCCCCCATCGGATGTCGATGATTGATTATAATGCACAGCGGCGCGCGGTGTGCAATATAATGAATTTGCCAGACAGCTCGCCGGGGATCAGGATATTGAACCCCAGGGCAGCGCCGGCAGGCGGGAGGAATTGGAATGGTTGCGTCGTCCGCGCTCGTGTCCCTGGAAACCGGCGGTCACGACGCCGAATCGCTCGGCGTCCGGCTTCGCCAGTTGCGCACGGCCCGCGACCTGACGATCGCGCAGCTGGCGGAGCGGGCGGGCGTGTCGTCGGGCCTGATCAGCCAGATCGAGCGCGGCAATTCGAACCCGTCGATCAAGACCCTGCAGCGGCTGCGCGCCGCCCTGGAGGTCAATCTCTGGGAATTTCTCGACGACGGCGCGGCCGCGGCCGTCGGCGCCGCCAGCCCGGACATGTCGACCTATGTGCGGCGCAAGGCCGATCGGCCCCGGATCGTCGTCGGCGCCTCGCGCCTGGCCAAGGAGCTGCTCTCGCCGCGCAACGACCGCAATCTGCGGTTCATGATCATCTCGCTGCCGCCGGGCGGCGAGAGCGAGGACGTCATCATCGGGCAAGGCGAAAAGGGCGGGCTGGTCACCCAGGGGCGGGTCCGGCTGACCATCGGCGCCGAGGCCGCCGACCTCGCGGAAGGCGACAGCTTCCAGTTCCCGAGCAGCATCCCGCACAAGCTGTCCAATCCCCACGCCCAGCCGGCTCAGGTCATCTGGATCATGAGCGTCCTGGACAGCCACATCTAGCCCGTTCACTCGGATGCGAGTCTAATAGGGATCTGCATTATATTGTCTGAAGACGAGGGACGTTTGACATGATGCCGCCGATCCAACCCGTCGCCACCGACACGCAGCTCCCGGAGCGCGTGGATGCCATCGTGATCGGCGGCGGCATCATCGGCGCCGCGGCCGCTTACTTCCTGGCCCGGGACGGCCGGTCCGTCGCCCTGGTCGAGAAGGGGCGGATCGGCGCGGAGCAGAGCAGCCGCAATTGGGGCTGGTGCCGGACGCAGAACCGCGACCTGCGCGAACTACCGCTCCAGCTGCTCAGCATGACGCTGTGGGACAGCCTGCCCGAGGCGATCGGCGCCGACCTGGGGTTCCGGCGCACCGGGCTCATCTATGCCACCAAGAGCGCCGCGGAGCTCGGCAGCTGGGCGGCCTGGATCGAGGCGGCCCGCCCGTTCCAGGTCCGCAATCGGGTGCTGACGCCGGCCGAGACCAAGGCGCTCACGCCCGGCAACGACCAGGACTGGATCGGCGGCATCCATGCGCCGTCCGACGGCCGGGCCGAACCGGCGCTGGCCGCGCCGGCGCTCGCAGCCGCGGCGCGGTCGCTCGGGGCGACGCTGCTGCAGGATTGCGCCGTGCGCGGGCTCGACATCGTGGGCGGCCGGATCGCCGGGGTGGTGACCGAGCGGGGACGCATCGCGGCCGACCGGGTCCTGTGCGCCGGCGGCGCCTGGGCCAGCCTGTTCTGCCGCCGCCATGGCATCGACCTGCCGCAGGCCGGGATCCGGTCGACGGTCTTCGCGACCACGCCCGGGCCGGAGATCACGCCGGGCGGCCTGGTCACGCCTGACTTCACCATCACCCGCCGGCTGGACGGCAGCTATATCGTCGCGGCGCAGAATCGGGGCCGCCTCGAAGTGACGCCGCAGGGCCTGCGCTATGCCCGGCAGTTCTGGCCGACCTTCCGGGCACGGCGAAAGAGCCTGCGCGTCGGCGTCGGCCGCAGCCTGCTGTCCGGGCCGGAGGCGATCGCGGGCACATGGTCCTTCGACCGGGCATCGCCGTTCGAGCGGCATCGGATCTACGCGCCGCCGCCCGACCTCGGAGTCCCCGGACCGGCCCTGGCGAAGCTGAAGGCGGCCTACCCGACCCTGGGCGATATCGGCGTGGGCAGTATCTGGGCCGGGTGGATCGACGTGACGCCTGATTCGCTGCCGGTCATCTCGGCGGTCGATCGACTGCCCGGCTTCTTCCTGGCGACCGGGTTCAGCGGTCATGGCTTCGGCATCGGCCCGGGCGCCGGCCGGCTGGCGGCGGACCTAATGGCCGGCCACGCACCCTGCGTCGACCCGTCGCCGTTCCGCTACAGCCGCCTGGTCGACGGCACGCCGCTGTCGGCTCCCGGCATGATGTGACGGCGGGTCGGGAGCCGGGCGCTTGGGAGGTTGCAGCGCTTCGGCTCCGAGATCCCGCCGACCGAGCGGCATCTCACGGCATGTGAAGTCGCCCGAATGTCGCAGGGGCAAGTATACGGACCCCACGAAACTGACCCAAAATCAACAAATCGTCATCCCCGGAGACAATTACGTCCGCCCTGCCGTTGGCGGCCAGTTCGAGAAATTTGTCGTCTTTCGGATCGCGGCAAACGGCAACCCGGTCCAAGATCGGCACCAATTCCGCGTTAGCCACCATCCTCTCGACGTTTTCAACGAAAAACGGCGGGATCACAGCGGCCAAGCGTGGACGTCTCAAGACGGCCAAAACCTCCGCAGCGGTCGCTTCGGATTGCAACAAGACACCGGCCCGATCGACCCAGCGAAGAACCATGCCAGGCCAGGATGAGTCCTTGAGCGCGGCACTCACGAATATGTTCGTATCGACGACGAGCCTCATCCGAGGGATGACTGGACCTCGGCGCGAACATCATTGACGATTTGATCGATGTCCGCGTCCGACCACCCGTTCGCGACGACCTTCGGACGCGCTGCGGCGCGAGCCTGGGCGATCCAGTCATCCGGCTCAATGGCCACCAGGACCTTCTGATTCGGCGCGATCCCTCGGCGAGACAGTTCCGCGGCGATGTCGCCGGCCGTGCTCTCGATAAACTGCTGGTCGCGGGGTCCGTCGGCCATCTTGCTCCTCGCTGACTCGGCTCTTGCCACCGCCATTGGTGCTAACCAACGATATGGGAACGGGCGGGTGTGCGAACAGCCCGCCCTGTTGCGCCGGCGCGGTCCGGCGCCAATATGGCGGCCCATGAGCGACACCCGCAGCGACACCCGTATCGAGACGGACAGCCTGGGCCCGATCGAGGTTCCGGCCGACGCCTATTGGGGCGCCCAGACCGAGCGGTCCCGGCGCTTCTTCAAGATCGGCACCGAGACGATGCCGACCCCGATCATCCGCGCCTTCGGCCTGCAGAAGCAGGCGGCGGTGCGCGCCAACCGGGCGCTCGACCTGATCGACGCCCAGCGCGCCGACGCGATCGAGCGGGCGGCCGCCGACGTCGCGGCCGGCCGGCTCGACCGGCATTTCCCGCTGGTGGTCTGGCAGACCGGATCGGGCACCCAGACCAACATGAACGCCAACGAGGTGATCGCCAATCTGGCGAACCTCGGCCTGGGCGGCCAGCTGGGCAGCAAGGCGCCGGTCCATCCCAACGACCATGTGAACCTGGGGCAGTCGTCCAACGACAGCTTCCCGACGGTCATGCACATCGCCGTGGTCGACGCCCTCACCGCCCATCTGCGGCCGGCCTTGACCGCCCTGCACGCCGCGCTGGCCGAGCGCGCCGGGCGCTTCCAGGGCCTGGTCAAGATCGGCCGCACCCATCTGCAGGACGCGGTGCCGCTGACCCTGGGCCAGGAGTTTTCGGGCTGGGCGCGTCAGGTCGAGCTGGCGATCGAGCGCCTGGACGGCTGCCTGCCGCGCCTCCTGGATGTGGCGCAGGGCGGCACCGCCGTCGGCACGGGGCTCAACTCCCATCCCGATTTCGCCCAGCGCTTCGCGCAGGAGCTGGCGGCCCTGACCGGCCACCCGTTCCGGCCGGCGCCCAACGCGTTCGAGGCGCTGGCCGCCCATGACGCGCTGCTCGCGGCCTCGGGCATGCTCAACACGCTGGCCGCGGCGGCCATGAAGATCGCCAACGATGTCCGGCTGCTGGCCTCGGGCCCGCGCAGCGGCCTCGGCGAACTGCTGCTGCCGGCCAACGAGCCGGGCTCGTCGATCATGCCGGGCAAGGTCAATCCCACCCAGTGCGAGGCGCTGGCCATGGTCGCGGCCCAGGTCATGGGCAACCACGTCGCCGTCACCATCGCCGACGCCGGCGGCCACCTGCAGCTCAATACCTACAAGCCGTCGATCGCCTATGCCGTGCTGCAGTCGATCCGGCTGCTCGGCGATGCCGTCGCCAGCTTCACCGAGCATTGCGTCGCCGGCATCGAGCCCAACGCGGCGCGCATCAGGGCCCTGGTCGAGGGCTCGCTGATGCTGGTGACCGCCCTCGCGCCGCATATCGGCTACGACAAGGCCGCCCACATCGCCAAGAAGGCCGAGGCCGAGGGCACCGGCCTGCGCGCGGCAGCGGTCGCATCAGGGCTGGTGACACCAGAGGACTTCGACCGTTGGGTGCGCCCGGAAGACATGGTGCGGCCGGGGCTGTAACGCCGCCGTGGGCGACAGCCACGACCGAGCCGGCGTCGTCCTCGCGGCCGGTCTCACCGCGGCGGCGCAAGGCCGCCTGACCGCTGCGGCCGCGGCCTTCGCCGAGGCCGCGGCGCTGGCGCCCGACATGGCCGTCGCCGCCTACAACCTGGGGCTGGCGCTGGCCCGGCTCGACCGGCTGGACGAGGCCGCCCAGGCGCTGGCGCGTGCCGCGGCGCTGGCCCCTGGCCTGGCGGCGGCGCACAACAATCTGGGCGCGGTGCTGGAGAAGCTGGACCGGTTGGACGACGCCGAAGCCGCGCTGCGAACCGCGCTGGCGCTCGATCCGGGATCGGCCGAGGCTCATAATAATCTCGGCATCGTGCTGCAGAAGCAGGGCCGGCTCGACGCCGCGCTGGCCGCCTACCGGGCCGCCCTGGCGATCGACCCGGCCCTGGCCGAGGGCCACAAGAACCTGGGCGTGGCACTGCAGGCGCTGGGCGCGGTCGATGCCGCCGTGACCCGCTACCGCCATGCCCTGGCGCTGGCGCCCGACTATCGCGCGGCCCGCTACGCCTTGGGCATGGCGCAGTTGCTCAAGGGGGACATCGCGGCCGGCTTCCGCGATTACGAGGCCCGCTGGGGCAGCGGTCCGCGCATGGTCTTGCCGGAGCGCCCGGAACCGCTGTGGCAGGGCGAGGACGTCGCCGGCCGGACCGTGCTGGTCCACCTGGAGCAGGGCTGGGGCGACAGCCTGCAGTTCATCCGCTACGCGCCCCTGCTGCGGGCGCGGGGGTGCCGCGTCGTCGTTGAATGCCCGCCGCCGCTAGTGCGCCTGTTCGTGGGCGCCGACGGCATCGACGCGCTGGTGGTCCGCGGCGGCCGAATGCCCGCCGTCGATTGCCGAGTGGCGCTGCTGAGCCTGCCCTGGCTCCTGGGCACCACGGCCGCGACCATCCCCGCCACGGTCCCCTATCTGCGGCCGCCGGCCGACGCGGCGGCGGCCTGGCGCAGTCGGCTCGCGTCGCATCCCGGGCTCAAGGTCGGCATCGCCTGGCGGGGCAATCCCGAGCATGACAACGACCGCAACCGCTCGCTGCCCGCGGCGGCGCTGGGCGCGGCCACCGCGATCGCGGGCGTGACGCTGATCAGCCTGCAAGAGCGGCCCGGCGCCGACGATCCGGCGGTCCTGGCCGAGACCCCGGAACCGGGCGATTGGGCCGACACGGCGGCGCTGGTCGCGGGCCTGGACCTGGTGATCGCCGTCGACACCGCGGTCGCGCACCTGGCCGGGGCGCTCGGCCGGCCAGCCTGGGTGCTGCTGCCTTTCGCCCCGGACTGGCGCTGGCAGCGCGACCGCGGCGACAGCCCGTGGTATCCGACGCTGCGCCTCTATCGCCAGCCGGCGATCGGCCAGTGGGCGCCGGTGCTGGCGCAGGTCGCGGCCGAGCTGGCCGCCCTGGTTCAGTCGCCGGCGACAGCCTCGGCGGGCGGCGCGTCGACCATGCCGAGCGCGCGCTTGTAGAGGTCCAGCAGCGCCTCCTGCTCGTCGAGCTCGGATTCGTCCATTTTGCGCATGCGGATGATCTGGCGCATGATCTTGACGTCGAAGCCGGTGCCCTTGGCCTCGGCATAGACTTCCTTGATATCCTCGGCCAGCGCGGCCTTCTCCTCTTCGAGCCGTTCGATGCGCTCGATGAATGAGCGCAGCTGATCGGCCGCGATGCCGCCGACGTCCTCCGCCATCTAGACCTCTCGTGCATTGGGGGGCCTGACCATACGGTCGCCCGGCCCCCCGTTCAACTGTCCGTCAGCGGCCGACGGGGCTCGTGGGCGGCAGCCCGGCGGTCTCGGTCGTCCGCGGCGCCGCCGGCCCTTCAGCCGGCGCCGGCGGAGCGGCCGGGCCGTCGATCCGGTGCAGCGTGGCGCGGACTTGGTCGTGGCCATCGGCCGACCGCCAGCGCAGCTCCATCCGGCCGTCGGGCATCGGCCGGGCGGTCAGCGTCGGATCGCCATCGGCCTGGAACACGACCTGGCCGTCCTGCCACTGCCCGACCCGCCGGTCGGAGCCGGCCTGGTCGCGATCGCCACGCAGCAGCCGGCCCCAGCCATACACGGCGTCGACCTCGGATCCCGCCACGCGGTCGATCGCCAGCAGGGCCTCGCGGCCGTTGTCATAGACGCCGTACCACAGCCCGGCCATGGCGGCGAGCGGCGCCGGCACGTCGGCGGACAGCGACACGGGCTTCAGCGCCTCGGGCAGCGGCACGCCCAGCTGGGCCACCGGCACCGTCGGGTTGCGGTCGCACCGCGCGTCGGCCGCGGCATCGGCCGACGTCACCGCCGGATCCACGAAGCGCACGATGCAGCCGCCGAAGCGGCGGGCGAAACCGGGCCAGTTGGCGGCGCCATGGCCGATCCAGTCGTGCGGATCGTTCACGATCACGACGCTGTTGCCGTTGCCGGCCAGGGTCGTCCGGGCCATCTGGGCGCGCCCGCCGGGATCGTACTCGTCGCCGGCAAACAGGAACAGCAGCACGCGGGTGTTGTGAACGCCGTGCAGGATCGGCTCCAGCGCCGAGGCATTGCGCCGCCACACCGGGCTGTCGGGATAGGCGCCATAGGCCGCCGGCGCCGTCGCGATGATCGCGAAGATCGGCGGGCCGGGATTGTCGTCGGCCATCAGCGACAGCCAGGCGCCGAACGACTGGCCGGCCAGCACCACCCGTCCGTAGCCCTGGGACTCCAGCACGCCGACCTCGCTGCGCAGGGCCGTGACGCTGGTCGTGAAGGAGTCCTCGGCCCAGGGGCGGTCCAGCCGGAACACATCCCAGCCGGCGTCGCGCAGGGCATCCAGATAGAAGGGCAGCATCGCCGGCTCGGGGTCCGGCGTGGCCGAGCGACCATGGCTCCAAATCACCGCACCCTTGGCGCGAGCGGGCCCCAGCAGCGGGCGATCGGGATAGCCGACGCGGCGCTCGAAGCGCGGTGCCGGGACTTCTGGCGGCCGTTCCGCCCAGGCCGGACCGACGATCAGGCCAACCCACACCAAGGCCAGCACAAAACGCCGCAGTCCGCTCCACGACGCCATCCGTGGCGCCGGGCCGTCCTTCCGCTTCAACAACCTGATCTATCCCCACTCCCGTGTTGTGCTTAGTCCGATTTCACGGGATCGGGGTTAAGCGGAGCTTAAGGCAGGAAAATGACATAGGCGTCCCGACCGCGGCATCAGGGGTGCCCCTTGCCGGCCGCGAAGGCCTGGCTCTGGGCCGGCGTCGCCTCGCGCTGATAGCGCGTCTTCCAGTCTTCATAGGGCATGCCGTAGACCACCTCGCGCGCCTCGGGATCACTGAGGGCGACGCCGCGCTCCTCGGCGGCCGCACGGTACCACTTGGACAGGCAGTTGCGGCAGAACCCGGCCAGGTTCATCAGGTCGATGTTCTGCACATCGGTGCGCTCGCGCAGATGCTCGACCAGCCGGCGGAACGCGGCGGCTTCCAGTTCGGTGCGCATCCGGTCGTCCATGCTCCCCCTCCGTCGTGATCACACTCCTAGGCCCAGCACTGCGGTATAGAACGCGAGTTCCGCCTCCAGGCAGCGCTCGATCGTCGCGGCCTTGCGGAAGCCGTGGCCCTCGTCGGCGAACATCAGCACCTCGCAGGCGATGCCGCGGGCCCGTAGCGCGGCGGCCGTGGCCTCGGTCTGGTTCGGCGGCACCACCCGGTCGTCGAGTCCCTGGAAGAAGATGACCGGGCAGCCGATGCGGTCGGCGTGGACGACCGGCGAGCGAGCGCGGTACAGCGCCTCGGCGGCCGGCCACGGACCGATCAGCCCGTCCAGGTAGCGGGCCTCGAACTTATGGGTGTCGCTCGCCAGCGCCGTCAGGTCGCCGACCCCGTAATAGCTGGCGCCGGCCTTGAACACGGCGTGGAAGCACAGCGCTGCCAGCACGGTGTAGCCGCCGGCGCTGCCGCCGCGCACGATCAGCCGATCGGGATCGGCCAGGCCGCGCTCCGCCAGCGTCCGGGCGCAGGCGACGCAATCCTCGACGTCGGCGACGCCCCAGGCGCCGCGCAGCAGCTCGCGATAGGCGCGGCCAAAGCCGGCGCTGCCCCGGTAGTTGACGTCGGCGACGGCAAAGCCGCGGCTGGTCCAGAACTGCCGCATCAGGTCGAAGCCGGCGATCGACACGCCGGTCGGCCCGCCATGGCAGGTCACGATCAGCGGCGGCCGCGTGCCCGCCGGGCCGACGAAGTCGGCACTCGCCGGCGGCCAGTAGTGGACGTGCGCCTCGACCCCTGATCCGGTCGGCACCATCACGCTCAGCGGCCGGCTGTAGACCGCCGCCGGCAGGTCGACGGCGGTGGCGGACTTGACCACGTCCACCGCGCCGCTGGCCGGGTCGAGCGAAACGACCGCGGTCGGACGGTCCGGGGCGGCGGCGACCAGCAGCAGCCGGTCGCCCTCGGCGACCAACCCGGTGATCTGGGTGAAGCCGGTCTCGACCGTGCGCCAGCCGGCCGCGTCGATGGCGTCGGCTTCGAGCACGCCCAGCCAGTCGCGGCCTTGGTGCCGGTACAGGAAGGCGATCCGGCCGTCGGCCAGGCGGTCGTAGGTCTGGGCCGCGAAGGTCCAGTGCGGCACGCCCAGCTCGACGTCGCCCTCGACCACGGTGCCGAGCAGGCCGTCGCGCCAACGATAGAGGTTGGTCCAGCCGCCCGGGTCGGCCAGGAACAGGAGGTCGCCGTCCTCGGTCCAGCGCGGCTCGGCCGCGGCGACGCCATCGCCCCCGGCCATGCGGCGCGGGTCGGCCAGGCCGCCGGCCGGCTCGACCTCGGCCAGCATCAGGCGGGCGGCGTCCCAGGGCATGTCGGGATGATCCCATTCCAGCCAGGCCAGGCGGCGGCCATCGGGCGACAGCCGCGGCGCCGCATAGAAATCGGCACCGGCGGCCAGCGGCACCGGGTCGCCGCCGGCCAGCGGGATCGCGACCAGGCGGTTGGCCGGCTCGCCGGCGCCGTCGTGGCGCTCCTCGACCGCCAGCACGCGGCCGCGCGCCCGGTCCAGGCCGAGATCCGCGTAGCGGGCCGGGCCCTCCGGCGTCAGGGCCCGGATCACGCCGTCCTGGATGCGCCAGACCCGCTGGTCCGGGTGGTTGACGAACAGCACCACGCCGGCTTCGGCCAGGTGGGCGCCGCCGCCATATTCATGGACCCGGCTGCGCACGTTCCAGGGCGGCGGGGTCAGGTCGACGCCGTCGCGCACCAGGACCGAGCGGCCACCGTCGGACGGCCGCCGCTCCAGCCACAGCCGCGCGCCGGCGTCCACCGAGGGCGCGCCGAGCGCGACCGCATCGGACGTGATCAGCGCCGGCGTGATCGGCGACGGCCAGGTGCCGAACGGACGCGCGGTCATCGCGCCAAGCCCGCCACGGCCTGGTCGATCAGCGTCCGGCCCTGATCGAAGACGGCCATGCGCCAGTCCGGCTCGCCGGGGAAGAAGGCCTCGGTCACCGCCAGCGCCGCCGCGGCCCGGGCCTCGGGCGGTGCTGCGAAGCGGCGCCAGCGGTCGATCATCAGCGCGCGCCGGTTGGCCAGGCGGCCGCGCGTGCCGAATTCCACCACGATCCGCGTGACCTCGGCGTCGCAGCCTGATGCCAGCATCCCCGGGAAGGCGTCGACCATGGTGCCTTGATACTGGGCCAGAGCCGGATGGTCGATCCCGGCCAGGTTGACGGCCCGGTCGCCCCACCAGGCCCGCGCCCGCGCCCGTGCCGGCGAGCCTTCGGGCTCGAAGCACAGGAACACCGTCTCGCCGAAGCCGCCGATGCCGGTGTGCAGGTCGACCAGGCCGATGCGCCTGACGCCGGCGGTGGCCGCGGCCATCGCGGCCCGGAACTGGCGGTTCGACCAGGCCGGCTCGGCGCCACCGTAGAACAGGCCGTCGGGGTGGCTGTACTGGCCGGCGCTCATGGCATCGGAATAGGCCTGCTCGCCCTTGGCGGCGCGGAACGCCTCCAGCGCCGCCATGGCCTTGTCCAGGGTCGCGGGCTCCACATCGGGCGGGCTGAACACCGCATGCAGGTCCCGGTAGCCCGGATTGTCCGGGACAGCGGCGGCAAAATCGCGATAGTTGCGGTTGAGATCGATATTGTCTTCGTTACCGCGGGAGCGATGGGCGAAGCCCCACGGATTATGAGCATGCACCAGCACCACGCGGACCGAGCCGGGCAGCCGGAACGCGCCGTCGCGCAGCCAGCCGATCAGGATGCCCGAGCCGCAGAAGCCCTCGACGCCGTGAATCCCGGTGTTGACCACCAGCAGGTTCGGCGCGTCGGCGGCGCCCAGCTGGCCGATGTCCATGGCCAGGGTCTCGCCGTCCGGACCCGGGATCGGATGGACATGGGCGTGCAGCCGCCCGCCCGCCGCGACCACCGCGTCGCGGAACTTGGCCCGCGCATCGGCATAGTTGGCCGAATATACCGTCGCGTCGAATGCCATCGCCCGGTCCCGCCGCTGCCCGCCCCTGATCGGACCAGTCTGACATTGCCGCGGCGGCGAGGGTAGGCGCGACATGACGAGGCGACAGCGCCCCCCCAAGCTCGGTGACCGGCTTCGCGCCTGGTGGGAAGGCACCCACCCGCACCCGGCCGAGCCGTCCGCTCCGGCCGGCGACCACGGCGAGCCGGCCGAGCCGCTGGTGCTCGATGCCGCCGCCATGCCGCTGCTGCTGGACACGCCGCTGCCACCGGTGCCCGGCGCCCCGGAGCCGGTCGACCCGGCCCGGCCGTGGTCGGCCCGGCGGATCGCGGCGGCGGAGCTGCTGTGGGGGCCGGACTTCCTGTCGCCCGGCGGCGCCGCGCTGACCGTGGCGCTGGCCGAGCCGCTCGGGCTGGGCGCCACGCACCAGCTATTGGAGCTGGGCGCCGCCCTGGGTGGCGGCAGCCGGGCGCTGGCCCAGGCCTATGGCGCCTGGGTGACCGCGCTCGAGCCCGACCCCGACCTGGCCGAGGAGGCGCAGCGGCGGTCCAAGGCCGCCCGACTCGAGAAGCAGGCCGCCATCCGCCCGATCGCGCTCGACGGCCTGGTGCTGCGCGAGCGCGGCTTCGACGCCGCCTTCAGCCGCGAGGTGCTGTGCGGCTGCGCCGACAAGCCGGCCCTGCTGGCCGCCCTCCATGCCGGGCTCAAGGACGGCGGCCAGCTGCTGCTGACCGACTTCGTGCTGCGCGGCCCGACGACCGCGGCGCTACGGACCTTCCTCAAGGGCGAGCCCAACCCGCCCGATCCCTGGCCCGCCCAGCGCCTGACCCAGGCCTTCGACAATCTGGGCTTCGAGCTCAGGCTCGACGACGACATCACCGACATTTATGTCGACCACGCCGGCCACGCCTGGGCCAACCTGGCCCAATCCCTGGACGCCGACGCGATTCCACGACGGCTGCTGCGGCCGGTGTCCGACGAGTGCGAGCGCTGGGGCCGGCGCTTCCAGGCCCTGCAATCGGGGGCGCTGGGCGTGTTCCGTTATCACGCGATGAAGTAGGCGCGGCCGGCCGCCGCTCCGTTGACAGGGCGGGGGCACATCAGTAGGGTCCGGCGCTTTCCGCCGCCGCGAGGCGGCCAGAGATCCGGACCCGAACCCATGAAGATCGTCAACTCGCTGAAGACGATGAAGACCCGCCACAAGGCGTGCCGCGTCGTGCGCCGCAAGGGCCGCGTCTACATCATCAACAAGGCCGCCCCGCGCTACAAGGCGCGCCAGGGCTGATCCTTCGGCGGACGCCCGCGCGTCCGCCGCATCCCCCGCTGCGTCGAACCCCATACCGCCGATCCCTCGGCGGTGGTAAGTCAGGGGCCGATGCAGGGAGGACCTCGATGCTGATGCCGGCGCCCGATGCCGCCGTGCTGGTTCGGCGCAGCGAGATCGTCGCGGCGCTGCGCAGCCTTGTGCCCGGCGACGGCACGGTGATCGCCGACGAGGCCGGGCTCAAGGTCTTCGAATGCGACGGCTTGACCGCCTATCGCCAGCTGCCGCTGGCGGTGGTGCTGCCGCGCGCCACGGCCGAGGTCTCGGCCGTGCTGGCCTGGTGCCACGAGCAGGGCGTGCGCATCGTGCCGCGCGGCGCCGGCACCTCGCTCTCGGGCGGTTCGCTGCCGCTCGCCGACGGCATCACCATCGGCCTCGGCAAATTCAACCGCATCCTCGACATCGACCTGGACAACCGCACGGTCACGGCGCAGCCGGGCGTGACCAACCTGGCGATCAGCAACGCCGTGGCCGGCCACGGCTTCTATTACGCGCCCGATCCCTCGTCGCAGATCGCCTGCTCGATCGGCGGCAATGTCGCCGAGAACTCGGGCGGCGTGCACTGCCTGAAATATGGCCTGACCACCAACAACCTGGCCGGCCTGGAGATGGTGCTGATGGACGGCACCGTGGTCCGGCTGGGCGGCAAGGCGTTCGACGCCGGCGGGCTGGACCTGATGGGCGTGGTGACCGGCTCGGAAGGGCTGCTCGGCATCATCACCGAAGTCACGGTGCGCATCCTGCCCAAGCCGACCGCGGCCCGCGCGCTGCTGATCGGCTTCGGCAGCAGCGAGGCTGCCGGCGACTGCGTCGGCGCCATCATCCGCGCCGGCATCATCCCGGCCGGCATGGAGATGATGGACCGGCCGGCGATCCACGCCGTGGAGGCCTTCGTCCATGCCGGCTACCCGCTTGACGTCGAAGCGCTGCTGATCGTCGAGCTGGACGGCACCCCGGCCGAAGTCGATCACCTGACCGCCGACGTCGAGCGCCTGGCCCGGGACCTCGGTGCCGTCGGCATCCGCGCCTCGACCAGCGAGGCCGAGCGCCTGGCGTTCTGGGCCGGCCGCAAGGCGGCGTTCCCGGCGGTCGGACGGATCTCGCCCGACTATCTGTGCATGGACGGCACGATCCCGCGCAAGCGCCTGCCCGAAGTGCTGCGCCGCATGGCCGAGCGCGCCGCCCATCACGGCCTGCGCATCGCCAACGTGTTCCATGCCGGCGACGGCAACCTGCACCCGCTGATCCTGTTCGACGCCAACGATCCTCGGCAGCTGCAGGCGGCCGAGGCGCTGGGCGCCGAGATCCTGACCCTGTGCGTCGAGGTCGGCGGCGTGCTGACC
>CAZEFK010000108.1:0-25185 GCA_964511405.1 uncultured Comamonadaceae bacterium
CGGTGCGGCGGCGGTCGTCGCCGGTTTCGGGCGGCCCGGCGCCGGGGCCGTCGGCGCGGGCGCCGTCGGTTTGGAGGCGGCCGGCGCGCGCTGCGGCGGCGGAGTGGCCGCGAGCAGCCAGTCGGAGAGGCCCACGACCAGCCGGAACGGCCAGGTGAAGGCACGCCAGAGACTGCGCAGCACCCACAGCAGCAGGGTCTCGCACAGCACGCCGATCCAATAGACGGCGCACACGGCAAGAACCAGCGCGATCAGGCGCAAGACGGTCGGCAACCAGCTGTGCATAGCGCGGACCTTATAGCACCGCCGCGCCGCGCCACCACGGCCGGTAGGCCACGCTTGACCGAGCGCGGCAAATTGGGGCTTATCGTCGGCACCGTTGGCAGCGGGATCCGAGCCCTTAGCTCAGCCGGTAGAGCATCTGACTTTTAATCAGAGGGTCGCGGGTTCGAATCCCGCAGGGCTCACCAATGAATTCAAAGGGGTAGGCGGCAAACAGCGCAGCCTGCCTGGCAATGGGGTGCCGCCCCACTCGCCGGACGGTGCGGCGTCCCTCTTTTGGGTTATGCCGGTATCTTGTGCCGCTGCGGCACCGCGTCCTGCATTTCGAACGGTTCCAAGAAGAACTCGTTCAGGTCGTATACCTCCTCGGGCACCACGACGCGCAGGATCCCGGCGAGATCGCGCACCTGGCCGGCACTCAATGGATAAGACCCCAGCGCCTCCGGATCGCTCGCCGGCACGCCAGCGAGGGCCTTTGCGGTTGTGAGCAAGGACGACGGGAGGTCGATACCGCCGACCATGCGGTCGGTGGTGCGATCGTAGGCAACCAGGCGGTGAACGGTCGTCATCTCAGGGCTCCACGCATCGCGTCGGGTCGGCATCCTTCAGCTTTTTGCCCGTGTCAGGGTCAAACTCGCCTTCGTGTCGTCCGCGCCTGTCGTATCGCTCGATCGCTCCGTGTTGGTAATCCCACTCATATATCGTGCCATCCGCATCCCGCCAGCGCGCCCGTCTGCCGCCGCCCTCCCTGGGCGTCTTCGGTCGCACCCGCTCGGCTTGCGGGCTAGCGATTCCGTCTAGAAATCCGCGACCTGACCCCACGCCGACCCGCCGAAGCGCTCCAGGCGATAGGGCCGGGGGTCGACGATCGGCTTGGTCCCCGAGACCAGGTCGGCGATGAGATGGCCGGCACCGGGGCCGACGCCGAAGCCGTGGCCGGAAAAGCCGGCGGCCAGCAGCAAGCCGGGGATCTTGGCGATCGGCCCGATGCCGGGCACGCCGTCGGGCGTGCTGTCGATATAGCCGGCCCAGGCCGCGGTGATCCGGCTCTTGGCCAGCGCCGGCAGCAGCGCGGCCGCGCGATCGAAGGTGAGGCGGATGGCCGAGGCATCCGGCTTGGGGTCGAGGATGCGCATGCGCTCCATCGGCGTCGGTTGGTCGAGCCGCCAGCGCCCGAGCGTCTCGTGGCCGGAGCGGACGCCTTCGAGCCCGCCGACGGCCAGACTGCGCCAGCGCTTGGCGAACATCGGCAGGAACTGCGGCCAGAACCGCACTTGTTGCGGCGTCACGTCGACCCGGCCGCGGCCGCTGATGGCGAGCGTATAGGCGCCGTTGCTGCGCCGGGTGACCGAGACCCCGACGGTGTGCAGCGCATCCGGCAGCCCGTTCGCCTGGGGTGGCGAGACCGCCAGGATCGACTGGCGGATCGCGGCCTGGGGAAAGCGGATGCCGAGCTGGCGGCAGAAGGACGAGGCCCAGGCGCCTGAAGCGAGCACGGCCGACCGGGTCCGGATCGTGCCGCACTCGGTGACGATGGCGGAGAGCCGGCCGCCCTCGGTCTCGATGCCGCGCGCGGCGCAAGTCTGATGGATGGTGCCGCCGAGCTTCAGGACCGCGCGCGCCACCGCCGGGGCTGCCATCGACGGATCCGCCGTGCCGTCGGTGGGGGCGAACACCCCGCCCTTCCAACTGCGGCCGGTGGCCTGGCCGCGCTCGGTCGCTTGCACGCTGTCCAGCATGTGGGTCGTGACGCCGGCGGTCCGGGCGAAGTCGCACCAGCGCGCCCAGCGCTCGAGCTCGGCCTCGTCATTGCTCAGATAGAACAGCCCGCAGCGCCGGAAGCCGGCGTCCTCGCCGCTTTCGGCGGCGAAGCGGTCCCAGAGGTCGAGGCTCGTGGTCGCCATCGGTAGTTCCCGCGCGTCGCGGTTCTGCTGTCGGCACCAGCCCCAGTTGCGGCTGGATTGCTCGGCACCGATGCGTCCCTTTTCGACCAGGGCGACCTTGAGGCCGCGCTGCGTCAGGTAATAGGCCGCGAATACGCCGACGATGCCGCCGCCGATCACCACGACATCGGCGGCAGGCGGCAGCGTCGGCGAGGTTTCGACGGGAACGAGCGGTGCGGGCATCGGGCATCTCCAGCGTGCCCGTCCAATCTAGGCGTTTCGCGGGGTCGGCGTTGCCGTAAACGGCAAGGGGCGCGGCATAGAATGCCGCGCGGCCGCTTGGCGGAACATTAAGATGCCGTGCAGGCGGTTTCGCCTGCCGCCGATCGCTGCCGGCCGTGTGCTACGCTTGGAATCGGCAAGGTGCAGCAGTTTATGCTGCCGGCGGAGGGCGGCTGCCATGAAGCTCGATCGGATTGACGTCAAGATCCTGTGCGAACTGCAGAAGAATGGCCGCATTACCAATGTGGAACTCGCCGAGCTGGTCAATCTCTCGCCGAGCCCCTGCCTGATCCGGGTCAAGAAGCTGCAGGCCGAAGGCTATATCGAGAGCTATTCCGCACAGATCAACATTCGCAAGCTCGGCCCGGTCCTGACGGTCTTCACCGAGATTACGCTGAAGAACCACCGTCAAGCCGATTTCGCGCGCTTCATCGCGACGATCGAGAAGATCTCCCAGGTGATCGAATGCCACCTGATCTCGGGGGGATACGGCTATCTTCTGAAATTCGTCACATCGGGAATCGACGAATATCAGACGATCATGGAGCGTGTGATCGAAATGGATATCGGTATCGATAAATATTTCAGCTTCGTCGTACTGAATTCGCCGATCGTCAAGACTCACCTGCCGCTGACGAAACTGTTCCCGCTCTGATCAGCGGCGGGAATATTCACGAACGAGCTCGGGGTTCTGGTCGAGGCGGTCGAGCCACGCCGGATCGAGCTTCGGCACCGACGAGAACAGCAGCTGGGAGTAGGGGTGCTGCGGCGGCTTCGACCGGGCCGGCGTGATCTGCTCGATCCGCTTGCCGCCATACATCACCACGATGTCGTCGCAGATGGCCTCGACCATCGACAGGTCATGGCTGATGAAGAGGTAGGACAGACCCAGTTCTCGCTGCAGCTCCTTGAGCAGGTCTATGACCGCGGCCGCGACGACCGTGTCGAGCGCGGAGGTGATCTCGTCGCACAGGATCAGCTTTGGATCGGCGGCCAGCGCCCGGGCGAAATTGACCCGCTGCTTCTGTCCGCCCGACAATTCCAACGGCCGGCGATGGCGCAGCGTGCGCGGCAGCCGGACCATGTCGAGCAGCGCGTCGATGCGGGCGTCGCGGGCCTTGGGGCTCATCGCATGATAGAAGGCAAGCGGCCGGCCCAGGATATCCTCCACCGGCTTGGCGGGGTTGAGCGCGGTATCGGCCGACTGGAAGACGATCTGCAACTGGCGCAGCTGGTCGCGGCTGCGCTCATGCGCCCGGCGGGCGAGTGGCTCGCCGCCGAAGGCGATGCTGCCGGACGCGGCGGGCAGGATGCCCGCGATCGTCCGGGCGAGCGTCGACTTGCCCGAGCCTGACTCGCCGACGATGCCGAGATTGCGGCCGGTCTCGATCCGCAGGCTCATCGACTGGACCGCGGTGACGCGTGGCAGGCCGTTCGCCTGGATCGGCCCGAAACCGGCGGTCAGGTTCTCGATCTCGAGCAGAGCGCGCGGCTCCGGCTGCCGGTCCGCCCGCTGCTCGCGCGGCTTCGGCGCGAACGCGGCGAGCAGCTCGCGCGTGTAGGGATGCTTGGCGGCATACAGGATCTCGGCCGTTGTGCCGGTCTCCCGTACCTCGCCGTCCTTGAGGACGACGATCCGGTCGGCGATTTGGGCGACGACCGCAAGATCGTGGGAGACATAGACGCCGGCGATCCCGCCGCTGCGCATGACTGATTTGAACGCCTTCAGCACTTCGATCTGGGTCGTCACGTCGAGCGCCGTCGTCGGCTCGTCGAAGATCACCAGCTTCGGATCGCCGATCAGCGCCATGGCGGCCGACAGCCGTTGCAGCTGGCCGCCCGAGACCTGGTGGGGAAAGCGCTCGCCGATCGTCTCGGGACTCGGCAGCGACAGCGCCGTGAACAGGGCGATCGCCCGTTCGCGCGCCTGGTCGGCCGACATCAGCCGATGAATTCGGGTGACCTCGATCACCTGATCCATGATCTTGGCCGACGGGTTGAAGGCCGCGGCGGCGCTCTGCGGGATATAGGCCACGTCCGTGCCGCGCAGCCGGGCACGCTTCCGCTCCGGCAGGGCCAGCACATCCGTGCCGCCGACCCGGATGGTGCCGCCGGAAATCCGGCAGCCGGGCCGGGCGTAGCCCATCAGCGTGAGCGCCATGGTCGTCTTGCCCGACCCGCTTTCGCCGATCAGCGCCACGATCTCGCCCTTGGCGATGTCGAGGTTGGCCCCCTTGATGATCTCGATTCGGCGGCCGGCGTCGGTCCGGGCCTCGACCTTGAGGTCGCGGATCTCGACGAGTGTCTCGCGGCCGGCCGTCATGCGCGCCTGTCCCTGATCTTCTGCGGCAGGTTGTCGATCAGCAGGTTGACGCTGATGGTCAGGCTGGCGACGGCGAGCGAGGGCACGATGACCGCCGGGGCGGCGAACGGCAGGCCGCCGATATTTTCCCGCACCAGCGCGCCCCAGTCGGCATAGGGCGGCTGCAGGCCCAGGCCGAGAAACGACAGGCCCGAGAGCAGCAGCACGATGAAGACGAAGCGCAGCCCGAGGTCGGCCAGCACGGGGCGGACGATGTTGGGCAGGATCTCCGAGCCGATCAGATAGGCGGTGTTTTCGCCGCGGGTGCGCGCGACGGTCATGAAGTCCATCGTGTTGATGTTGACGGCGAGCGCGCGGCTGAACCGGTAGGCGCCGGGGATGTAGATGATCGCCAGCGTCAGGATCAGCACGGGAATCGAGGAGCCGACCGCGGCGACCACCACCAGGCCGAACAGCTTGCTCGGGATCGAGCTCATCGCGTCGAGGAAGCGGCTGAGCAGCGTATCGACCAGCCCGCCGGAGACGGCCGCCGTCATGCCCAGGGTAACGCCGCTGAAGCAGGCGATGACGACCGAGGCGAGCGCGATGCCGACGGTATAGCGGGCGCCCATCAACACACGCGAGAGCATGTCGCGGCCGAGATAGTCGGTGCCGAGCCAATGCTGGGCGCTGATCGGCAGGAAATAGTCCGGGTCGACGATCTCGCCCACCGGGTGCGGGATGAGCAGGGGCGCGAACAGCGCCACCACCGCCCAGGCCAGAATGATCGCCAGCGCGGCGATGCCGACGATGTTGAAGCGATAGCCCAGGTACGAGCCGGCGGGCTTCGGCACCGCGGCGCTGGTCATTGAAGCCTCGGATTGGACACGATGGCGACGATGTCGGCGGCGGTGATCAGGACCAGATAACCCAGGCAGAAGATCATGGCGCAGCTCTGGATCAGCGGGAGGTCGCGGGTGGCGACGGCATCGACCATCAGCTTGGCGATCCCCGGATAGTTGAAGATCGTCTCGACGATGATGACGCCGCCGATGAGATAGGAGAGCGACAGCGCCACCGCGTTGACGATCGGCCCGAGGGCGTTCGGCAGCGCATGCCGGAGTACCAGGCGGCTGCGCGAGGCGCCTTTGAGCAGCGCCATCTCGACATAGGCGGTGTTGAGCGTTTCGATCACGGCGGCGCGCGTCATGCGGATCATCTGCGCCGAGACGACGAAGGTGAGGGTGACGACCGGCATGGCATAGATCTTCACCACGTCGAGCAGCGAGTGGACGTTGTTCGCCAGCGACAGCGCCGGCAGCCACCTCAGATAAACCGCGAACAGCAGGACCGCGGCCGTCGCCACCATGAATTCGGGGACGGAGATGACGCCGATGCTGAGCACGGTCACGATCCGGTCGTAGAGCGTGCCGCGCAGCGTCGCCGCGGTGATCCCGAGCGTCAGCGCCAGCGGCACCGAGACCAGCGTCGTGATCCCGGCGAGTTTCAGGGTGTTGACGAAACGCCCGCCGATCAGCGCCGCCACCGGCATCCGGTTGGCGTAAGAGGTGCCGAGGTCGCCCTGGAACAGCCCGAGCATCCAGTGCAGGAACCGAAAGATCGCCGGATCGTCGAGATGCATGCTCTGGCGCAGGCCGGCGACCGCCTCTGGCGTCGCCGCCTGTCCCAGCAGGATCGTCGCGGTGTCGCCCGGCAGCAGGTCGGTCGCCAGGAACACGGCGACGGAGACGATCAGCAACGTGACGATCGCCAAGCCGAGCCGGTTAAAGATGAGGCGCGGAACCAGCATGTTCATCCGGACGCGTTCCCTGGGTGTGCGTTCGTGTGGCTGGCAATCGGGGTGCCGGGGCGTGGATCGGGCCCTGGAGCGGATGTGCATGAGCTGGAATCGTCGTGCTGCCCCCTCCACCCGGCCTCCTCCCACAAGGGGAGGAGGAGTGCGGCAGTGGCGGCTTCGTCCCTCCTCCCCCCGTGGGAGGAGGCCGGGTGGAGGGGGCAGCACGCCGGTTCGTCAAAGCGCGAGCCCGATACACCGTGGGTCGGTCAGGCCGACAGCCAGACGTATTCGGCCATCATGTAGCCCATCATGCCGCCGAGCGGATTCGTCTCCATGCCCTTGAGCTTCGCGGTCAGGGCATCGACGCCGGAAATATAGGCCGGAATGATCGTGCCGGCGTCTTCGGAAACCATGGCCTGCATCTCGCCATAGATCTCCTTGCGCTTCGCCTGATCGAGCAGGCCCCGCGCCTCGACCAGCATCTTGTCGAACTTTTCGGACTTGTAGTGGCTCTCGTTCCACGGCGCGTCCGAGGAATAGAGCAGCGAGAACAGGATATCAGGCGTCGGACGATAGTTGATGTTGCCGAAATGGACCGGCGCCTTGAGCCAGTAATTGTCCCAATAACCGTCAGGCGGCACCCGCTGGACGTCGAGCTTCAGCCCGATCCCGGCAGCGGTGGCCTGGATGATCATCGCGATGTCGACCGACGAACCGGCCGCGTCCGAGGCGATGATCGGAATCGACTGGCCGAGCACGCCCGCCTTCTGGAAATGGAACTTCGCCTTGTCCGGATCGAACGGCTTCGGCTTGATGTCGTTGTTTCGATAGACGTTGCCCGGAAACACCGGCTGGTCGTTGCCGAGTTCGCCCAGACCGCGCAGGGCTGATTTCAGGATTTGCTCGCGGTTGACCAGGTACTTCATACCGGCCACGAAATCCTTGTTGTTGCCGGGCGCCATGTCGAGGCGCATGTTCAGGTTAGTGTAGTTGTTGGGGCTCGACTTGGAGAGGACGAAGCCTTTCTCGCCCTCGATGAGGCGTATGGAACGGGGATTGATCGCGCCGGCGAGATGGATGTCGCCGGACACGAGCGCGTTGACCCGCGCATTGTCGTCGCCGATGGCGAAGAACTCGAACGAGTCGACGTAAGGGCCGCCCGACTTCCAGTAGGTCTTGTTCTTCAGCATGATCGAGCGCACGCCAGGCTCGAAGCTCTGCAGTACGAAGGCGCCGGTGCCGTTGCCCTTGGAGAAGTCCTTGGTCCCGTCGGCAACGATCATGAAATGATGCAGCGCCAGGATCGTGGGGAGGTCGGCGTTCGGGTTGGCCAGCGTGATCTCCGCGGTCGACTTGTCGACCGCTTTGACGCCGGTGATTTGGGCGGCGATCTTCGCGACCTTGGAGCCGACCGAGGGGTCGAGATGGCGCTTCAGCGAATAGACGACGTCGTCGGCCGTGAGATCCTTGCCGTCATGGAACGTGACACCCTTGCGCAGCTTGACCGTCCAGACCTTGGCGTCCGGGCTGTCGATGCTGTCGGCCAGCTCCATCTGGACCATGCCCGCCTTATCGATCACGGTCAGGCGGTTGTAGAGCGCGCAGCAGCGGACGTAGTCGGTCGAGAGCGAGGCCTTGGCGGGATCGAGCGTGTCCGCGGTCGAGGCCGACCAGCCTGCCGCCCTGAGGGCGCCACCATGGACCGGCGTGGCCGCGACCGCCGCCTCGGCCCGCCCGAGCAGGGCGGCCCCCGACGTCATGGCGACGCCGCCCGCCAGCATCATCTGCAAGAGTTCGCGCCGGCTGGCGCCGCGCCGGATGGCCTGTTCGACCCGGATGTCGTCGGACTTGTCCCAGTTCATGATCTTGTCCATGAAGCTTTCCCTTCCTGTCGTTCGGCCGGCCGTCCGTCTTGCTGGCGGATCTGTCCCGGCAATCAACTGAGCGTCTGGGCGGCTGTTTTCTTGGTTTTACTTACAGGTCCAGGCAAGGAGTGTCGCATGGCGGTGGCGCCGAATTCTCCGAAACGGCCGGCGCCGGCAGCACAAAATTGCGAATATGCCGCCGGCACCGCATGACCCTATGCGCTCAGGCGAGCGCCTGGCGTACGTCGGGATCGGCCAGCGTCTGGTCGAGCGTGCGGCGCGTGCGCTCGACGATCGCGTCGATCTCATCGTCGGTGCAGCAGAGCGGCGGCGCATAGCCCAGCACGCCCTGCGCGAAGGCGCGGATGACCAGGCCGTTGTCCCAGGCCCGATCGAACACCCGGCGGGCCGGCTCGGCCGCGGCCGGCAGCGGGGTCTTCCGGGCCTTGTCCGTCACCAGCTCGACCGCGGCGAGCAGGCCGCGGCCGCGCACGTCGCCGACCAGCGGATGGTCGCGCAGGCTCTTCAGCCCGGCAAGCAGCCGCCGACCGGCCTTGACGCCATTGTCGAGCAGTCCGCCGTCGTAGAGCTTCAGGACCGCCAGGCCGACCGCGGCGCTGACCGGATGGGCCGAATAGGTGTAGCCATGCCCGATCGCCGCAGCCCCGGCGCCGTCCGCGATCACGTCGTAGACCGGGTCGGCCATGAACACGGCCCCCATCGGCACATAGCCCGAGGTCAGCCCCTTCGCCGTGGTCATGAAGTCGGGGACGATGTCGTCATGCTCGCAGGCGAACAGCGGACCGGTGCGGCCGAAGCCGGTGATGACTTCGTCGGCCACGAACAGGATGCCGTGCCGGCGGCACAGCTCGCGGATCGCCTTGATCCAGCCGGGCGGCGGCACGATCACGCCGCCCGAGCCCTGGATCGGCTCGACATAGAAGGCGGCGACGCGCTCCGGCCCGATCTCCTGGATCCGCGCTTCGAGCGCCGCCAGCGAGGCCTCGATGATCGCCTGCGGGTCGCTGCCGACCGGATTGCGGTACGGGTAGGGCGACGGAATCTTGTGCTGCCAGTCGAACGGCACGCCGAAGCCGGCATGGAACGCCGGCAGCGCGGTCAGGCCGGCGCCGACGGTCGAGGAGCCGTGATAGCCCTGTGCGACCGAGATGAACTGGTCGCGTTGCGGCTCGCCCTTGGCATGCCAGTAGTAGCGGATGAAGCGGACCGTGCTGTCGATCGCGTCGGAGCCGCCGAGCGTGAAATAGATGTGGTTGAGGTTGCCCGGCGCCCGCTCGGCGAGTTGGGCGGCGAGCCGGATCGCCGCTTCCGAGCCCAAGTCGAAATAGGCTGTGGCGTAGGGCAGCTCGCGCATCTGCCGGGCAGCGGCCTCGACGATGCTCTCCTGGCCGTAGCCGGCGTTCACGCACCAGAGGCCGGCGAAGCCGTCGATCAGCTGATGGCCGCTTGCGTCGGTGACGGTGGCGCCCTTGGCGGACTTCAACACGCGCACGCCGAGCTTCTCATGGCCGCGGTACGAAGCCACGGGATGGATCAGATGGGCGCGGTCGAGTTCGATCAAGGAATTGGCGAGCATGCCGATCTCCGAAGTGGCCGAGGGCTTGGGCCCCTCATCTATCGCGCAGGCCCTGCGGAACTCCGTGCCGAACCTTGCCCGCAAACCAAACAATCTGCTTTCCGGGTCCGGCAGTTCAGCCGATCCCGCGGCAGAGTGGCGGCATAGGATGGACGTGACAGAAGCGCAGTCGCTTCCCGAACGGAGCATGGACTCAGATGGCCGGATTTCGCCCCAAATATATCACGTTCGATTGCTACGGCACGCTCATCAATTTCGCGATGACCGACGTCGCACGCGAACTCTTCCGCGACCGGGTCGACCCCGCGCGCATGGCGGCGTTCACCACGGATTTCGCCGCCTACCGGCGGGACGAGATCCTGGGCGACTGGAAGCCCTACGCCGACGTCATCCACAATTCGTTGCAGCGCACCTGCAAGGCGCATGGCGTCGCCTTCCGGGACGAGGACGGCAAGACGGCCTACGAGAGCGTGCCGACCTACGGGCCACATCCCGATACGCCCGCCGGGCTGGCCAAGGTCGCCAAGGAAATTCCCCTAGTGATCCTATCGAACGCCGCGAATTCGCAGATCATGTCGAACGTCGAGAAGCTGGGTGCCCCGTTCCATGCCGTCTACACGGCGGAACAGGCCCAGGCATACAAGCCGCGGTTCAAGGCGTTCGAATATATGTTCGACATGCTGGGCTGCGGTCCGGAGGACGTGATGCATTGCTCGTCCTCGTTCCGCTACGACCTGATGGCCGCCCATGATCTCCGCATCAAGCACAAGGTCTGGGTCAACCGGGGCCACGAGCCCGCCAACCCCTATTACGAGTATGTCGAGATCGCCGACATATCCGGGCTGGCCGGCGCCGTCGGCCTCTAGCCCAACTTCCGAGCGAGGACGGGCGCGATGAAGTTCCTCTCCTATTGGCACGATACCGCGCCGGTCTTCGCCGGCGCCGCCACGGGACCCGTCGACGGCCACTACGACGTGGCCGTCATCGGTGGCGGCTTCACCGGCCTTGCCGCGGCCCGCCAGCTCGCCAAGGGCGGCGCCAAGGTGGTCGTGCTGGAGGCGGACCGGGTCGGGTCCGGCGCCTCGGGCCGCAACGGCGGCCATCTCAACAACGGGCTCGCCCACAGCTACCTGACCGCCAAGGCCGAGCTCGGCCGGGAGCGCGCGATCGCGCTCTATCGGGCATTCGACGCGGCGATCGACACGATCGAGCAGGTCGTGGCCGAGGACGGCATCGATTGCAGCTTCCGGCGCGCCGGCAAGCTCAAGCTCGCCTCCAAGCCCAAGCATGTCGATGCCCTGGCGCGCAATTTCGAAGCCGTCAACGCCGAGGTCGACCCGGACACGGCGTTGCTCTCCGCGGCCGATCTCAGGACCGAGGTCGGTGCGACCTTCCACGGAGCGATGCTCTACCGCAAGAGCGCCATGATGCACATGGGCCGCTATGTCGTGGGCCTGGCGGCGGCGGCGGTCCGGCATGGGGCTGCGATCTTCGAGCAGTGCCCGGTCACCGAGCGCCGCCAGGCCGACGGCCGGCACACGCTGACGACCGCGCGCGGGCGGCTGACCGCCGACACCGTGTTCCTCGCGACCGGCGCCTACACTACGCCCAATTTCGGCTATTTCCGGCGCCGCATCGTCACCGTCGGCAGCTTCATCGTCGCGACCCGGCCGTTGAGCCCGGCGGAGATCGCGGCGACCATGCCGGCGAACCGCACCTGCGTCACCTCGATGAACGTCGGCAACTATTTCCGCCTGTCGCCGGACAATCGGCTGCTCTTCGGCGGCCGCGCGCGCTTCTCGGCGACTTCGGACCAGCGCTCGGACGCCAAGGGCGGCGCCATCCTCCGGGTTGCCCTCGCGCAGATGTTTCCCCAGCTGGCCGCGGTCGACCTCGACTATTGCTGGGGCGGTCTCATCGACATGACCCGGGACCGCTTTCCGCGCGCCGGCTATCACGACGGCGTCTGGTACGCCATGGGCTTCTCGGGTCACGGCGCGCAGCTGTCGACCCATCTGGGCATGATCGTGGCCGACACCATCCTCGGGCGCGAGGATCGCAACCCGATGAAGGGCGTGGCCTGGCCGGCGGTGCCGGGCCATTTCGGCAAGCCGTGGTTCCTGCCGCTGGTCGGGCTCTACTACAAGACGCTCGATCGCATTCAATAGACCTCGGGCGTGTTGCGGGAGGACGGAGTGGAGCCGGGATTGAGCCTGAACGTCGATGGCTTCACGACCAGTCTCGACGATATCCGAACGGTCGGGCTGGACCGGCTCCACACGCTGACCCTGTCCGTGGGCTGGCCGCATCGCGCCAAGGATTGGCAGTTCCTGCTAGAGGTCGGGCAGGGGGTGGTGGCGCTCGACGAGATCGGCCGTGTGATCGGGTCGGCGATGTGGTTCGCCTATGGCGACAGCTTAGCCACGGTCGGCATGGTGATCACCGTGCCGCGGCTGCAGACCAACGGGACGGCGCGTTGGCTCATGCAGCATGTGCTTTCGGGGCTGTCCGGGCGGGCGGTGCGGTTGAATGCGACCCGGGCGGCGCGCCGGCTCTACCGCTCGCTCGATTTCCAGCCCGACAAGCCGGTGTTCCAATATCAAGGCATCCTGCGGCTGGGCGAAGACCGGTCCGGACCAGCGACCGACGCGGTACTCGTGCCGCTGGAAAGCAAAGATCTGGCCGCGGTCATCGCGGCCGACGCGGTCGCCTTCGGCGTGGGGCGGGACGCGCTCATCGGCCGGTTGTTCGCCCAGTCGACCGGCTACGGTCTGTTCCGCGACGGCACGCTTGATGCGTTCGCACTCTGCCGCCCGTTCGGGCGCGGCCAGGTGATCGGGCCGGTCGTGGCTGCGAGCGACGCCGACGCGATCGCCGTCGTCCGACCGCACCTGGCCCGTCACGACGGCACGTTCATGCGGCTGGACACCGCGTTGGAGACCGGCGCCTTCCCAGGCTTCCTATCCCGCAGCGGCTTGCCGGTCTTCGACACGGTGCTGACCATGACGCTGGGCACGCCACCGGCGACAGCCGCGCATGCGAGTGCGGCTGCCTTCCGCACCTATGGTCTGGCTAGCCACACGCTCGGTTGATGTGGAGCCTGCCCGGAAACCAGCACCTGTGAACATGCCGAAGATCTGCTCGATTCGAATAATCCTATCGATTTGAACAGGCAAAACAGCACCGAAATTTGTCCGCCGAAGGCGATCCTAAGGCTCATTCCGACTTTGGGTACTGCGCTCATGGCCGTTGAGCATGGCAGACATCCCGCCAGCATCGCGACCGAGCTGATGACGTTCGAGTCCCGCCATGTGTCGGGCGCGCTGACGTTATCGCAGGAGCTGGCCTGGCCTTATCGCCACGAGGACTGGACGTTTGCCGCGACGCTGGGCCAGGGTCTGGTCCTGGAGCGCGCCGGCGCCGTGATCGGTACGGCTCTGTGGTGGAATTACGGACAGGCCTATGCGGCCGCCGGGATGATCATTGTCACCGCCTCGGCCCAAGGCTTCGGCTTCGGCTCGCGGCTCTTCAATGCGCTGCTCGAGGCAACGGATGGGCGCGACGTGCTGCTCAATTCGACCGAGCAGGGGCTCGCGCTGTACAAGCGACGCGGCTTCGCGGCTTGGGGCACGGTGCTCCAGCATCAGGGCCCGCTGACCGTCGCCGTGACGCCCGATGCCCGCAGCGACATCCGTCCGGCGATTGCCTCTGACCTGCCGGCGATCCAGGTCTTCGACGAGCGGGCCATCGGCATGCCCCGGCGGTCGATGGTGGCGGCGCTTGCCGACCGGGGCACCGTGATGGTCATCGACCGCGCGGGACGGATTGCGGGCTACGCGATGGCCAGGCGGTTTGGGCGCGGCCACGTTGTCGGCCCGGTTGCCGCGGAAAGCGCCGAAGACGCGCGACACCTGATCCTGGCCCAGCTTTCGACGCTCCACGGGCTCTTCGTGCGCATCGACGTCTATGCCGAACACGGATTGGACCAGTGGTTAGAAAGTCTGGGCCTCGCCCGGGCCGGATATGCGACGGCGATGGTCAGGGGACGGCGGCCCGTCGCCGACCGGACCGCTCGCATGTATGCCTTGGCCAATCAGTCGTTCGGTTGAGGAATAGGCTGACACCGTGGTGGCACGAAAATGAAGCTGACGTCCTATTGGTTGGACACGTCGCAACCGTTCGATCACGGCTCGTCCAAACCCCTCGAAGGCCGCTACGACGTGGCCGTGGTGGGCGGTGGCCTGACCGGATGCTCCGCCGCGCTGGCCCTTGCCAAAAAGGGCGCCCGGGTCGTCGTGCTCGAAGCCGAAACCATCGGCAACGCGGCGTCCGGCCGCAACGGCGGCATGTGCAACAACGGCTTTGCGCAGAACTACGCGGTCATGGCCGGCAAGTACGGCAGGGACGTCGCGAACGCGCTCTACAAGGCCTTCGACGCCGGCGTCGACATGGTCGAGCGGCTGACGCAGGAAGAGCGGATCGACTGCAGCTTCGCCCGTGTCGGCAAGCTCAAGCTTGCCGCGAAGCCGGAGCACTATGACATGCTGGCCCGCAGCCATGAACTCTTGGCGGCGACTGTCGATCCACAAGCGCGAATGATCGCCCGCGCTGACCTGCGCGGCGAGGTTGGAACCGATCGTTACCACGGCGGGCTGCTGTTTCCCAAAAGCGCCGGCATGCATGTCGGCCGTTTCGTCCGGGGCTTGGCGACCGCGGCGGCGCGGCGTGGCGCGGAGGTCCATGAACACGCGCCCGTCATGGCCCTGCGCAGGGTCGCGGACGGGCACGCCGTCGAGACGCCCAGAGGCCGGATCGTGGCGCGCCAGGTCCTGCTCGCCAGCGGCATCTCCCAGGTTGGCCCGCTTGGTTGGATCCGCCGTCGCATCGTGCCGATCGGCGCGTTCCTGATCGTGACCGAACCGTTGTCGCCGTTACATGTCGAGCGCCTCATGCCGACGCGCCGCATGGTTGTCGACACGCGCAACCTGGTCGTTTACTGGCGGCTGACCCCAGACAATCGCCTGTTGTTCGGGGGGCGGGCTCGGTTTGCGGGGTCCAACCCTCGGTCCGACGCGAAAAGCGGTCGAATCTTGAATGAAGCGATGGTCCAGGTCTATCCCGAACTGGCTCACGTCCGGATCGACTACTGCTGGGGCGGGTTGGTCGACATGACCCGCGACCGCCTGCCCCGCGCTGGCGAGCGCAACGGCATCTACTACTCCATGGGCTATAGCGGGCATGGCACCCAGATGTCGACGCTGATGGGCAGCATCATGGCCGAGGTCATGGATGGACATGCCCACCTGAACCCCTGGAAAGACTTCGACTGGCCAGCGATCCCCGGATATTTCGGGCGCCCCTGGTTCCTGCCGATCCTCGGCGCCTATTACCGCATGAAGGATCTCGTGAGATGACCACGCCGCTCGAACGCCTCGCCCGCAACGGCCGATTGGACAGGTTTTTCATCGACGGTGACTGGCGCGCGCCGCGGGGCACGGCCGAGGGCGTCGTGATCAATCCGGCCACGGAAGCGGCCGTGGCCCGGTTTCCGCTCGGAAATGGCGAGGACGTGGACGCGGCCGTATCGGCCGCCCGCCGAGCATTCGCCACCTGGAGCCGCACCAAGCCGGAATATCGCGCGGGTTTGCTCGATCGCCTGCGGGCGCTGCTCGAACTGCGCAGCGAACTGCTTGCTCAATGTCTGACCCTCGAAATGGGCGCGGCGATCGGATATGCGCGCGCCGCGCAGGTGCCGCTGGCGATCGCCCATGTGAGGGTCGCTCGCGAGGTGCTGACAACCTTTCCCTTCGTCCAGCAGCGCGGCCACACGGCCGTCTCCTACGAACCGATCGGTGTCTGCGCGCTGATCACGCCATGGAACTGGCCGCTCTACCAGATCACCGCAAAGGTCGCGCCGGCGCTCGCCGCCGGCTGCACCGTCGTGCTGAAGCCAAGCGAGCTGTCGCCGTTGAGCGCTCTCCTGTTCGCCGAGGCGGTCGAGGACGCCGGCTTCCCGGCCGGTGTCTTCAACCTCGTCAACGGCGATGGTGGAGGCGTCGGCGCCGGCCTTGCGTCCCACGCGGATATCGACATGGTCTCGATTACCGGCTCCACGGCTGCGGGTATTGCAGTGGCCCGGGCAGCCGCCGCCACGGTCAAGCGCGTCGCGCAGGAACTCGGCGGCAAGTCGCCGAATGTCGTCCTGCCGGATGCCGATCTTGATCGCGCCGTTTCTCTGGGCACAGCCGCTGCTTTCCGCAATCTCGGCCAGTCATGCAGTGCCCCGACGCGGATGATCGTACCGCGCGCGCTGCTTTCTCAGGTCGAGGCTATTGCCAAGCGGGCCGCAGAAGACATCGTCGTCGGCGATCCTCTCTCGGAGACCACGACGCATGGTGCGATCGCGAACCGTGCCCAATTCGACCGAATCCAAAGCATGATCGGCATCGGCATTTCGGAAGGCGCCAAGATCGTCACCGGCGGACCGGGCCGTCCCATCGGGCTGGAGGCCGGGCTCTATGTCAAACCGACGATTTTTTCCGAAGTACGCACACGCATGCGCATCGCCCAAGAGGAGATCTTCGGCCCGGTTCTTTGCATCATCCCGTACGAAACGATCGACGAGGCCGTCACCATAGCCAACGACACCGTCTATGGCCTCGGGGCGCATGTGCAGGGCAAAGACATGGATCTCGTCAAGGACGTCGCGTCCCGGATCTGCGCCGGCCAAGTGCATCTCAACTACCCGGCGTGGGATCCTCACGCTCCGTTTGGCGGCTTCAAGCAATCAGGAAACGGCCGAGAGTATGGCCTTGAGGGCATGTTGGAGTATCTCGAGGTCAAATCCACGCTTGGCTATTTCTAGCTGGGCGCAGGACGAGGGCAGAGCAGTTTCGGAAAGTCCGAAGCCGCTCTGTTCCGCAACGGCCGCCCGCGATCAGGAGACGACGACGTAGATCTTGCGCACGGTCTCGATCGTCTTCCAGACGCCGACGAAGCCAGGTTTCATCACGAAGCTGTCGCCTGCCCGGTAGATGACCGGCTCGCCGCCCCTGGGCGTCAGTTCGACGACGCCGGCGAGGAGGTGACAGAATTCGTAGGTTTCACCCTTGATCGAGTGGGTCACGCCCGGGGTCGCCTCCCAAACGCCGGTTTTCACGGCGCCATCCTTGGATTCATCCATCTGCCAGCTCTTGAAATGGGGATCGCCGGAAATGAGGCGTTCGGGCGTGGGTACGGCTTCCTTCGGTGCGAAGGTCGGGTCGTGTTCGATTTTCTGGATATAAGTCATGGGCTATCCTTTACTAGCTCGATCCTGAAGCAGAACGGAGCCTCATGGAAACATTGTCTGAGCTAGCGCCAATGTTAGTAGAGAGATCAGTCTCATTGATGCTGTATAACAGCAAAAATCAGGCGAAAAGTGCGTTCAGGGCTGTCGATTAAGCAAATCATGCGGGCGCCGCCGCATGATCGTCGCCTCCGTCAAGCTCTCCCCGGGGGCGGCCAATCCAATATGGGCACCGATCGGCGTCCCGTCGATCGCCGACGGATATCCGGTTGCCGCCCGGACGTTGGGTCCGACAGGAGGTGATAGCCATGGTGCCGATGAAATATCGCCTGGCTCTGGTCGCGATCCTGGCGTCGCTGGCTGGGGCTTGCGCGCAGGACGCCCGGCCGACCGGCGACAGCGGCACGCCGAGCCTAGCGGGGACGGGCCTGGCAGGGACGGGCCACGCGGTCGCCGGCAAGCCGGCCAACAAGCCGATCTGCGCCGGTGGCATGACGCCCGACTGCGAGCCGCTGCCGGACATCATCCTTCGGCGCTGAGCTGCCGGTGCCGGCTGGTCGGTCAGGTGTAGCGCCGCCCCTCATGCACGCCCGTGTTCAAGTAGTGGCGCAACGGGTCGATGTGAGCGGCCGCGATGTCGGGGTTCAATTGGTCGTATTTGGCGATGCTGAACTGGGCGCTGGGATCCCGCCCTTCCTGCCAGCCGGTGGTGGCAAAGTGCACCAGCGGGTTCAGGCCGGCGGCAGCCACGTCCGGATTGTGCGCCAGATACCAGGCCGTGTTGAACAGCTGGTTCGGGTTGCGCCCTTCCTTCCAGCCGTTGTCCAGGAAGTGCCGCTCGGGGTCGCCACACGGATTCAATGATCGCGACACATCCGGATTGTTCTGGAGGTAGTAGGCCGCGTCGAAGTCCAGGCCGTCCGTCGCGGTCGGCGTGACCGTCGCCGCTGTGCTGGACATCTTCCACAGGTCGCTGTCGGACGCGATCCAACTGTTGATCTGGCTGATATCGTCGGGCGTCAGCCGAACACCGTAGAGGCCGGTCGAAACCAGGCCGACAACCGTGTTCTGCGGCGCCAAGTCCGTGCCGGCATTGTACCAGAGCGGTCCGCCGCTGTCGCCGGGATGGGTTCTCAGGGTGATGTCGTCGAGCACGCTGTAGCTCGGGTCGGGCCCGACGCTGCCGCTGCGGTCGATCTGACCCCAGTTCGCCCCATATAGATAGTTCCAATAATACGGATAGGCGGGATAGCCATCGATCCGGACGGTGCCGGTGCCGAAGTTCGACGCCATCTGGAACCAGGTGGGAAAGGTCGTCGCGAAATCGATGACGGCGAAATCGAGTTGCGATTGCGATTTCTCCAGGCGACCGCCGCTATTGTCGACCTGGTTGTAGTGCAGCCGCCAGGCACCCTGGACCGGGGCCGTGCCGGAATAGAGCGGATCGTCGACCCCGTCGTAGCCCGGATAAGCCAGGATGCTGCTCGCGGTGCTGCCGGTATCGGAGTCCCAGACCATGTGCGCCGCGGTCAGGATGGTGTGCGGGCCGATGATGACGCCCGACCCGCGGGCCTGCCACATCGAGCCAAGCCCGTCCGTATTGGTCTCCAGCAGCACGATTTCGGGGAATGGGGCGTAGGTAGCCGTGCTCGACGCGAGCGCGGTAGTCTCGGTCATCCTTGGAACTCCGCGTGCTCTCGCTGCTCGACCGGCCTTGCGCCGGCGAGCGGGCTCCATTTTGGTTGCGGGCGTTGCGGGGCTGACTATGTCTGATCCGCGCTGGCGCTTCAATATCGCTTTAAGCGTATTTATCGGGCTTTTTCGCGGCGCGGATGCAGCTCAGATGTAGCGCCGGCCTTCGCGCGCCCCGGTGTTCAGGTAGTGATGCAGTGGGTCGATGGCGGCGGCGGCGATATCGGGATTGAGCCGGTCGTACGTCGCGATGCTGAACTGCGCGCTGGGGTCGCGGCCTTCGCGCCAGCCGGTCGTCGCGAAATGCACCAGGGGATCGAGGCCGGCGGCGGCGACGTCGGGATTGTGCGCCAGATACCAGGCGGAGTTGAACAGCTGGTCGGGATTGCGCCCCTCCTTCCAGCCATTGCCGAGATAGTGGCGCTCGGGATCGAGGGCCTGGCCCGCATTGATGGCGTTGGCGACGTCGGGATTGGCTTCCAGGTACCAGGCGGCGTCGAAGTCCAGGGCGTCGGTCTTGGTCGGCGCCACGGAGGTGGCTCCGGGGGTGCCGGTCCACAGGCTCGCGTCCTGCGCGATCCAGCTGTTGATCTGGTTGATGTCGGCCTGGGTCAGCTGCACGCTGTAGCCGCCACTGAAGCCGCCGGTCGAGACCAGGCCGACGACCGTGTTCTGAGGGCTTGCGCCGGTGCCGGCGTTGTACCACAGCGGGCCGCCGCTATCACCCGGGATGGGCGACAGGCTGAGATTGTCGAGCACGCTATAGGTCGGATCCGCTTGGACAGTCCCGCTGCGGTTGACCTGCTGCCAATTGATCGAGGAGGACGAGAAGACGCTGGTCACGACCGGATAGCCGTCGATCCGCACCGTGCCGCCGCCGAAGTTCGGCGCCATCTGGAACCAAGTCGGAAAGGTACCGGCATAGTCGAGCACCGCGAAGTCCAACTGCGACTGCGACGGGCTGATCTGGTCGCCAGTATCGACGATCTGGTTGTAATGCAACCGCCACGAGCCCGCCACCGGCGCGGTCCCGGTATAAAGCGGATCGCCGGAGCCGTTATAGCCGGGAAAGGCCAGGATGCTCGATGCATCCGTGCCGGTATCGGAATCCCACACCACATGCGCGGCGGTCAGGATGGTATGGGGACCGATGATGACACCCGATCCCCGGACCGTCGGCAGCGAGTCGCTGCCGTCGAGATTGTCCTCCAGCAGCACGATCTCGGGGAACGGGGTCGTCGTTGCCGTGCTCGCGCCCAGCGCGAGAGCGGTCGGGTCGGTCATCCGCGGAACTCCGCGCGCTCTCGCTCCGGCCCGGCACCAGCCAGGCACCGGATGGACGGGCGCCCTTGTGATTGCCCGCCCACTATGTTCGGGTTGCCTCGCTGTTGCAACCTCGCTTAATTCAAAGTCACACGACAGCCTGGGCGAGCGATCGGCCCGCGATCACCGGACCGTCCGATCACCGGACCGTCGTGGTCGTCGTCGTGACGCTGTTCGGGACCGGGAGCGGCGGCGGGAGGGGCAGCGGGGTCACTTCCTGCCGATAGGTCGACCGCAGCGACCCGTCGACGCCGCGGACGTCGGTCCGCGTGGTCAGGACGTTGCCGCCGCCGCTGGGCTCGATCCACTGGCGCGTCACCGTCTCGGTCCCATACGGATCGACCGAGCGCTCCACGCGGGTGGTGGCGCCGAGGGGTGGTTCCGGCGCGGCCACGGCGGGGGGCGGCAACGGCGCCGGGCCCAGGGTGGTCGTCGTGGACTGATAGGTCGTGGTCTGGGCCGCTGCGGCACCGGTCAATGCCGTCGCGATCGCCGCTGCGGCGAGCCATGCCTTGGCCATATCATGCTCTCCTGTAGCGCGCCGCATTCAAGGCGGCACGCCTACTCAACTGCAATTGCTCGGCGCTTGTTCCGCATTGGCCGGATCGGCGGCACCCGGACAGCGGCAATCCGTCGCGGCAGATTGCGGGAAGGCGCGCGCGGCTTTTTCGCGTATTCGATGGATACCCTAGAATGGGGCGATAAGGCGGTATGGACGGTTTCTGGATTTGGATCGCACCCGACGTGCCCGGGGACGCGCAGGCGTGGCTGCGTCCCGCACTGCTGTGCCTGCCTCAGGTGCTGCCCGTCGAGGTGCTGGGCCGCGCTTGTATCCGCAGCTCGCTGATTTTCCGCGACGCCATGCGCAAGCTGGGTCACCGCGCGACCGTCGAGGTTTGCGACCTGCTGGTCGAACAGGACGGGCGGTTCCAGCGGGTCGGCACGCCACTCGAAGGCCAGCCTGTGGCCGACGGATTCTGGAGCGGACACATCGTCACGATCGTCGACGGCATCCTGGTCGACACCACGGTCTGGCAGGCCGACGCCGCCCGCGAGGGGCTGGTGCCCGCGGTTGCGGCCGTCCGGCGGTCACCGTTGACTCCGGTACCCGAGGCGCATTTCGGCCCCGGCCTGTCGCTCCGCTGGTTCTTCGGCGTCCGCAACGAGACCTGGAAGAGCACGGGCGACGCCAATCCGGCCTCGCGCCGGCCACTGGTCGAGGCGCTCATCGATCGCATCCGGACCGCCGAGCCGCGGCGTCCGTCGCCGGACACGGGCCGCGGCCCGCTGACCCGCGCCGTCCGCGGGCCGCTGACGACGATCAGGCCGACCGGGCGGGAGTGACCTCGACCAGGCGCAGGCCACTGACCACGGCGGCCGCCGCGGCGACGGCGGCGCCGGCCAGGATCGCCGCCGCGGTCCCCGCGACGGGTCCGCCGGCCACGCCGAAGATCAGCGCCACCATGGCGGCGCCGGTGGTCTGACCCAACAGGCGCGCCGTCGACAGCACGCCGCTGGCAGCCCCGCTGCGTTCGCGCGGCGCGCTGCTCATCAAGGTGCGGTTGTTGGGCGACTGGAACAGGGCGAAGCCAGTGCCGCACAGGGCCATGCGCCAGGCAATGCCGGCGACCGAGGCCGACGCCGGCAGCGTCGCCAGCAGCATCAGCCCGACGCTCAGCAAGGCCAGACCCAGGCTCCCCAGCACGCCGACCCGATAGCGGTCGGCGAGCCGGCCGGCGATGGGCGCCGTGACGGCGCTCGCCAGCGGCCACGGCGTCATCAGCAGGCCGGTGTCGACTTGGCTGCGGCCGAGCACGTCCTGAAAATAGAACGGCAGGCTGACCTGCCCCAGAGTGGCCGCCGCAAACGAACAGACCGCGGTCACGACGGACAGCGAGAACAGCGGGCGGCGGAACAGGTCGACCGCGATCATCGGCAGGACCAGGCGGGTCTGCCGGCGCACCAGGACGACGCCCAGGGCGGCGGCCGCGCCCAGTTCGGCCACGACACCGGCCACCGGCTCGCCATGGCCGAGCCCGTCGATGCTGGCGATCAGCAGGCCGAAGGTCGCGGCACTCAGGATCGCGCTGGGCAGATCGAAGGGATGCGGCAGCCGGGGTGACGCCGGCAGCCAGCGCAGCGCCATCGCGATCGCCAGGGCGCCGATCGGCAGGTTGACCCCGAACAGCCAGGGCCATGGCAGGACCGACAGGATGCCCGAGGCGATGGTGGGCCCGGCCGCTGCCGTCGTCGACACCACCAGCGCCAGCATGCCGATGCCCCGGCCCAGCTGCGCGCGCGGATGGACGGTGCGCACCAGGGCGCCGTTGACGCTCATGATCCCGGCCGCGCCCAGCCCCTGCACGACGCGCGCGGCGACCAGCACCGGCAGCGACGGCGCCAGGGCGCAGGCGAGGGACGCCACGGTGAACAGACACAGGCCGGTGCGGTAGACGCGGCGGTAGCCATGGATGTCGCCCAGGGACGACAGCGGCAGCAGGCACAGCACGATGGCCAGCTGATAGGCATTGACGACCCAGATCGATGCCGCGGCGTCGGCGTGGAGGTCGCGGGCCATGGTCGGCAGCGCCACGTTGGCGATCGAGCCGTCCAGCACGGCCAGGATCGTGGCGAGCATTACGGTGGTCATCGCCCAGCGCCGCTCGGGCATGGGCAGGCCGTCGGCGGTCGCCGCCGGTTGCGGTGCAGCAAGGGTCATGCCCTCACCGTAGCGGCCCGGTGCGCGGGCGCAAATGGCGCGCGGCGCAGGGACCCATGCTCCGGAACCGGAACCTCCGGCGCGCGGGGGGCGTTGCCGGCCATCATGGCACCGGAATCGCCGCACCTGCCGCCGACCGAAGCCCGCCAAGGGGCGACACCGCATGTCACGCGGTACGTGCTGGGCTTCGGCCTGGCGCTGGTCGTGTTGGCCTTCGTGATCGCCTTCGTGCTGATCCGCTAGCTCGGATTTGGCCCCGGATTTCGGCCGTGTTCGGCCGATGGTTACGATTTGTTAGTAATAATCGGGCACCTCTTGGGACACCGTTGCGCGGCCTGTCCTAGGGTTCCTCCGATGCCGATCACGCCGTTCCAAGCCTTCCGCCTCTCCAAGGCCGAATACGAGGTCTTGCGGGTGGTGGAGCAGAAGATCGATGGCTTCCTCGAGGAAAACTACTTCCCCGGCCTGACCGTCACGGTCAGCCTGCCGTCGAAGACGGTCACCGACCGCATCATGCACTCGATCATGCAGCGCTATCAGGAAGCCGGGTGGACGATCGAGAAGAAGTCGCCGGCCCAGGCCGAGGCGATCACGCTCGATTTCATCCCCAACCGCCCCGACCTGCCCTGAGGCCGGCGGCATAGGCGCAATCGACATCATCCGACGATAGGCTTAGACGGGTAGACCATCGCGCGGATCTCGTCCAGGATCCCCCGTCGAGTGGGGTAGGGTCAGGCGCGTACATCGACCCTGGGAGGGCTGGCTGCCATGTCGACTGCTGCGAAGAATGCGGATTGGGTGACCAAGCGCGTCCCGTTCGGCGCCGGCCAGGACTTGTTCCGCGAAGGCCAGCCGCCTCGCGACGCCTATCTGGTCGAGCGCGGCCGGGTCGAGATCTCCAAGGAGATCGACGGCGAAAAGGTGATCCTGGGCTACAAGGAGCCGGGCGACATCGTGGGCGAGATGGCGCTGCTGGACAACAAGCCGCGCAGCGCCACCGCCACGGCGGTCGAGCCCACGGTGTGCGTGCTGATCACGGCGGCGCTGTTCCAGGAGCATCTCAGCCGGGCGACGCCCATGCTGAAGAAGATCCTGAACACCTTCACCAAGAACCTGCGCGACCTGTCCGAGCGCCAGCACAAATAGGCCGTCAGGGCCGACCGCTCGCGTGGGCCCAGCGGACGAGCGCCGCCGCCGGCCAGATCCACAGCACGCCCGCGACCGGGTAGAACAGCAGTTCGGCGGCCCAGTGCGCGGGCACCAGCACCGCGCCCACCCACATGCCCAGCAGGCAATAGACCGCCAGCCCCAGGACCAGGACAGCCCCGCCGGCGGCCACACGCAGCGGGCGCGGCATCGGGGTCAGCCGTTGGCGGCGCGGGCGAAGCCGCGCAGCTTCATGCAGCTCTCGACCGCGCCATCGTAGATCTTGTCCTGGGTGTAGGCCTCGCGGTCGCGGTCGATCAGATGGTCCAGCCCCTGGCCGAACTGACCGGGACTGCCGGCCTGACGGTCGACCATGATGTTGGCGTCGACCTTGGTCTGCGCCCGCGTCATCGCCGACGCCTCGCTGCGGCAGGCCGACAGCACCTGTGCCGTGGCCTGCGGGCTCGAGCCCGGCTTCACCCAATTGTCCGTCGCTGTGCAGGCGGCAAGCGCCACGCCCAGTCCCAGCCCCATCGCGGCGTAACGCACGACCGGTCTTCCTTCTGCTGTCGGTCCGGGCCTCATAGCACACACTTCGTCTCAACCCGAACGCAGATAACGCACGGCAGCGTCACGCTCGAACAGGTACAGAAGGACGCGCAGGGCCGGCCCGCGCGGCCCGTCGAGCCCGGGGTCGTCGGCCAGCAGTCCGGCCGCTTCGGCGCGCGCCTCGGCCAGCAGCTCGGCATGGGCGGCAAGATCGGCCAGCCGGAATTCGGGCATGCCGCTCTGGCGCGTGCCCAACAGCTCGCCCGCGCCGCGCAGGCGCAGGTCTTCCTCGGCGATGCGGAAGCCGTCCTCGGTTTCGCGCATCATGGCCAGGCGCGCCTTGGCCGTCTCGCCCAGCGGCGCCTGGTACATCAGGACACAGGTGGCGCGGGAGCGGCCGCGCCCGACCCGGCCGCGCAGCTTGTGCAGCTGGGCCAGACCGAAGCCCTAGGCATGCTC
>CAZEFK010000109.1:0-25079 GCA_964511405.1 uncultured Comamonadaceae bacterium
GTTGGCGACGGCGATGGTGACCTCGGCGATGTTGCGGACCTGGGCCGTCAGGTTGCTGGCCATCGAGTTGACGCTCTCGGTCAGGTCCTTCCACACCCCGGTCACTTCGTTGACCTGGGCCTGGCCGCCGAGCTTGCCGTCGGTGCCGACCTCGCGCGCCACGCGCGTCACCTCCGAGGTGAACACGCTCAACTGCTTGATCATGGTGTTGACGATGGTCGCCGAGCGCAGGAACTCGCCCTTGAGCGGCCGGCCGTCGACGTCCAGCTGCACGGTCTGCAGCAGGTCGCCCTGGGCCACCGCCGCGATCGCGCGGGTCACCTCGCGGGTCGGCCACAACAGGTCGTCGATCAGGGTGTTGACCGAGTTCTCCATCTCGCCCCAGGCGCCGTAGGACAGCCCGAAGCGGACCCGCTGGCGGGTGCGGCCGTCGCGCCCGACCACCTGGCCGACGCTCTCCAGCTGGCTGGCGATGCGCTGGTTGGCCTGCACGATGTCGTTGAAGGCATCGGCGATCTTGCCCATCAGGCCGGTCTCGTTGGCGGCCAGCCGGACCGAGAAATCGCCGACCCGCATGGCCTGCATGGCATCCAGCAGACGCTCGAGCTGGGCGTTGGACACCTCGCCGAGACCGCCATTGGCGTAAGGGGGGGCCAAGACGGCCGCGGCTGCGCCGTTCGAGTCGATCGAAGAGGTGGCTTCGCCGTTCGGCTCCATCGTCACGCTCCTAAGAGGAATTTCTGAACGTCGCAGTCGTCGCAAGTATAATCACGTAGAGCGTTTGTTATACTTGGTCGAATTCCCTTCCGGATATGCGTATATCGTTTACGTGGCTTCGGGTCCAGCCTGTTACAATGACGAACCTCAACCGGAAAGACAAGGATTCAATCGAATTTAGTTAATTGACGAGCGGGTGCGGCGGCAAGAGCTGCGGCCGAGCACTTGTGTTTCCAGCCGGTCCGACTGTCGCTATCGTCAATGCCGCGATATGCGTGCACCCGCCGGGCGCGCGGCAATCTGCCCTGCGTTAGCTCCTAGTCCGCAGCGGCGGCGAACCCGGGTGCGGCGGCGCGGCGGGCGACTTGGCCGGTCTTGACCACCAGCCGGTGGCGGGCCGGGTCGGCGGCGGCAGCGATGTCGCGGGTCGGATCGCCGTCGACCAGCAGCAGGTCGGCCCAGGCGCCCGGGGCGATGCGGCCGCGGTCGGCCAAGCCCATCAGGTCGGCGCCGCCCGACGTGGCGAAGCGCAGGGCATCGGTTGCGGCGATGCCGACCTCGACCATGAAGCGCAGCTCGGCGGCGTTCTCGCCATGGCGGTTGAACGGCGTCCCGGCATCGGTGCCCATGGCGATCCGGCCGCCGGCCCGGTAGAAGGCGCGGATCGAGTCACGATGGCGCTCGACCACGCGCTCGGCCTTTTCCACCACATAGGGCGGGATCGGCGCGCCACGCTTGGCGCCTTCGACGATGTTGGCGACCGCGGCCAGGGTCGGCACCAGCACGGTGCCGCGCGCCAGCATCTCGGCAATGCATTCGTCGTCCAGGAAGATGCCGTGCTCGATGGAGTCGATGCCGCCGCGGGTGGCGTTGAGGATGCCTTCGGCGCCCTGGGCATGGCTGGCGCTCTTGCGGTGGAAGCGCTTGCCCTCGGCGATCCCGGCGGCCATCTCGGCGGCCGAGTAGTGGGCGTCCTCGGGATTGACGCCCGGCGTCATGACGCCGCCCGTGGCCATGATCTTGATCAGGTCGGCGCCGGCATGGACCTGCTCGCGCACGGCCCGCACCACGTCGTCGACGCCGTCGGCGATGCGCCCGACCGAATTGCCGTGGCCGCCGGTCATGCAGATCATGCGGCCGGCGGCCTGGATCGTCGGACCCAGGAAACGGCCCTGGTTGCAGGCGTCGCGGGCGCCGAACTCCAGATAGTCCTTGCCGCCGCAGTCGCGCACCGCGGTGACGCCGCCCTTGAGCGTGGCGAGCGCGTTGTCCAGCGCCTTGATGGCGATGCGGCCCGGGGTCAGGCGGTCGAGCGCCCCCTTGGGATCGGCCTCGCCGCCATAGACCAGGTGGACATGGCAGTCGATCAGCCCCGGCAACAGCATGCCGCCGGCGGTGTCCTCGCGCGGGCCGGCATAGCCGTCGAACGCGCCGAGCGGCGCGACCGCGCCGATGCGCCCGTCCTCGACCAGCACGCCATGCCGGGGCAGCACGCTGCCCGCGCCGTCGAACACGCTGCCGCCCGCATACAGAACCGTCATGCCCGGAGCCCCCGCTGGCCGCGCCGATACCAGCACAGGAGCAGAAGCAACCGGCTCCGGCCTGTCAAGTCACCGAACCGGCGGCGCCCGGCCGGCCGGCACGTGCCGCCGGATGAAGCGCAGCGCGACCTCGACCCCGCCATGCGCCTCCAGGTCGGTGTGCCCGGCATCGGCCGGGAACCAACCCTCTCGCGGCCCCGATGCGGCAGCCAGCAGGCGGCGTCCCTGGGCGACCGGGATGATCGTGTCACGCTCGCCATGCAACACCAGGAGCGGCGCCGTTACCTGGCCGATCCGGTCGCGGGACGCGAAGCGGTCGAGCAGGAGCAGGCCGCTGGGGACCCACGGATAATCGCGGCGGGCCAGGTCGACCAGGCTGGTGTAGGGCGCTTCCAGGACCACCGCGGCGACGGGCCGCTCGCTGGCCATGCGCACTGCTACTCCGGTGCCGAGCGACTCGCCCCACAGCACCTGCCGATCGGCGGGGATGCCCTGAGCCGCCGCGAAGTCCAGGGCGGCGCGGGCGTCGTCGTACAGGCCGGCCTCGGTGGGGCGGCCCGGGTTGCCGCCATAGCCGCGATAGTCGGCCATCAGCACGCCCAGTCCGGCGGCGGCGAACCGGCGGAAGCGCCGCGACCGGTCCCCGACATTGCCGCCGTTGCCGTGAAAATAGACCAGCAGGGGACCATCGGCCTCGGGCGGCAGGTACCAGGCCCGCAGTGCCAGGCCGTCGGCGGTCGTCAGCGTCACCGTTTGCAGGTCGGGCAGACCGGCGGCGGCGGCGTCCGGCGGCGTCGTGTCGGGCTGATAGATGATCGTGCGTTGCGCCAGGAACAGGCCGGCGACCGCCGCCGCGTAGGCGCCGGCCAGGACGATCAGCAGCCAGGCCGCGAGCGCGCGGAACTTCGGGATGGAGATGCGCATGATGCGGCGGCCAAGTTGGGAACCACCGTCTTACGCTGGCCCGCCGATCTTGGATTGGACGTGTGACCGGCATGCCCGGCTGCGGGCATCACCGGCCGTCGAGCCGGCGCCGGATGGCCTCGGCCAGCTCACTCTTGGAGTAGGGCTTGTCCAGCACCGGCACCGGCGGCGCCTCGCCGTCGGCCAGTGCGGCGTAGGAATAGCCCGAGGTCAGCAGCACCTTGATCGCGGGGTTGCGGTCCAGGGCCGCCCGCGCCAAGGCATAGCCGTTGATGTCGCCCGGCATCACCACGTCGGTGAACAGCAGATCGACGGCCGTGCCATGGTCCAGCAGCGCCAGCGCGTGGTCGCCGTCGGGCGCTTCGACCACCTGGTAGCCCAGCCGACGCAGATGGAGGGCGGCGTGGCGGCGGACCAGTTCCTCGTCCTCGACCACCATCACCTTCTCGGAGCCGCGTGGCGGGTGCGCGACGGGCCCGGGCCGCTCGGCCGGCACGACCGCACGCGGCAGATAGAGGTCGACGGTGGTGCCGGCTCCCGGACGGCTCGCGATCTGGACATGCCCGTCGGACTGCTTGACGAAGCCGTAGACCATGCTCAGGCCCAGGCCGCTGCCCTGCCCCGGCGGCTTGGTGGTGAAGAACGGCTCGAACGCCCGCTCCAGGACCGCGGCGGGCATCCCGGCGCCGCTGTCGGCGACCTGGATCCGGGTATAGGTGCCGGCGGGGACGCTGTCGGGCGTGCCGGCCAGGCCCGCGGCAAGGACGGCGTCGACCCCGGTGATGGTCAGTCGGCCGCCGTCCGGCATGGCGTCGCGGGCATTGATCGCCAGGTTCAGGAGCGCCGACTCGAGCTGCCCGGGATCGGCGAATGGCCGTCCCGCCTTGGCATCGGTCCCGGTCACGACATCCACGCTCTCGCCCAGGGTGCGCGCCAGCAGCCGCTCCAGGCCGGCCAGCAAGGCCCCGAGGTCGATGGCTTCAGGCGCCAGGAACTGGCGCCGTCCGAACGCCAGGAGATGCCGGGTGAGGGCCGCGCCGCGCTGGGCCGCGACGCCGGCGGCCTCGACCAGCGCGCGCAGCTCGGGCCGGTCCGCCAGCTCCGTCGCCAGCGCGTCGGCATTGCCCATCATCACCGTCAACAGGTTGTTGAATTCGTGGGCGATGCCGCCGGTGAGCTGACCCAGCGCCTCCATCTTGTGGGCGTGGCGCAGCCGCGCCTCGGCGCGCCGCCGCTCGGTGATGTCGGTCTGGATGCCGACATAGTGGCCGATCACGCCGTCCAGCCCGCGCACCGGGCTGAGCCGCAGCTCCAGCCAGATCGGCTGGCCGTCCTTGCGGTAGTTCAGGATCTCGACGGTGATCGCCTGGCCGCGGCCGACGGCCGCGCGGATCGCCGCCACGGTCGCGGGGTCGGTGTCCGGGCCTTGCAGCAGCCGGCAGTTGCGGCCCAGCACCTCGAACGGCGCGTAGCCCGTGAGTTGCTCGAAGGCGGGATTGGTGAAGACGATCGGATGGTCGGGCCCGTTGCGATCCGTGATGACCAGGCCGGCGGTCATGGACTCCACCGCCGTGGCGAACAGGGCATGGCGCTCGCCCAGGCGGCGCATGGCCTCGGCCTGGGCCTGCCGGTCGGTCAGGTCGGTGTAGGTCACCAGCCGGTCGCCGGCCGGAGTGCTGGTCTCGGTCACGCGCATCCAGCTGTCGCCGATGCGCTGCTCGAAGGTCGCCGCACTCGCCTGATGGCGATCCAGCCGCTCGCGTCGCCAGGCCTCGGGATCGGCCGGCTTGACCGAGCCATGCGTCAGCGCGGCGTCGATCACGGCGGCGAAGGGCAGCCCACGCTCCGCGACCAGGCCCAGCGATCGGCAGACCTCGCGGTAGCACCGGTTGCCCAGGATCAGCCGGTCGTCGCGGTCGAACAGCGCAACGCCGTCGGACAACGCGTCGATTACCGCTGCCAGCAAGTCGGGCGCGCTGTCGTCGATGCTCGTCGCGGGCCGATGCGTCAAGCCGGACCTCCGACACGATCGTGTCGTGCCGAGAGTAAGCCCAAGACCCTTAATGATCCGTGGCCTGGGCTCGGCGGACCATCGAGGCCCTTCTTGCGGCCAAAGCGGCGCCGGGGAGCGCCCGGCGCCGCGACTGCTCGGGCTCAGCCGCGTTCGTGCCGCCAGGGCATATGGCCGTGCTCCGGGCCGTGATGGAAGCCATGGCCCTCCATCAGCCGGTCGGCGGTCTGCTGCTGGTCCGGCGTCAGTTGGGCGTAGAGTTCGGCGACCGCCGGCTGCATGGCCTGCAGCGCCTGGACCCCGGCCGCCATCAGCGGCACGTCGCGGCTCATGCGGTCGGGCAGGCTGGTCGGCGGCGCGCCGGCCGGCAGATTGGCGCAGGCGGTCTTGAACGGCGCGATGCTGGCCCGAGCCGCCGCGGCGAACTTGTCGAAGGCGGCCCGCTGGGCGTCGGTGATGCGCAGCCGGATCTCGGCGATGGACAGGCCGGCGGTCAGGCGGGCGTCGGTGTTGCTGCAGGCCATCTCCAGGAATGGCGGCCGCGGCGCGGGCGGCGCGGCGGGTGCCGAGGGCGCCGACTGGGCCGAGACCGCGACCGGGACCGCGATCGCCAGCAGCGCGGCCGCGGCCAGGGAGAGGTAGGACAGATGACGGGTGTTCATGGCACAGGTCTCACCGGGTTGGTGCAGGTTGCGCCCGAGACATGAGCGACCGCCGCCCGGCGCGGAAGGGGGGCACGCCCGCCATTTGGTAACGCGTTGTTTCGATGCCCGGCGTGGTTACAGTGCGTTACAATTTCGCCGCCGCGCGGCGGCCGAGGCGCGCGATAACACCCCCGATCCAGGCGACCGGCGTCCTGTCGTTCGTGCTGGAGCACCCCGAGCGCATGGCCCGGGCCGGCGCGCATGCGCTGCCCGCGCGGGTCGGCACCGATCCAGCAGCGCCGCCGCTGCCTGAGGCCGGCCCGCCAACGACATGCAGGAGCGCCTGACCCGCTTCGTCGAGGACCGCACCGCCGGCGCTCGATCTTTGGGAGGGAGCCGCATCCGGCGGCCGCTACGGGGCCGGTTGGATCCGTGCGGCCGCGAATGGCGGGGCGGGCCGAGCCCGTTGACGCCGCGGCTCTATGATATCAATGGGTATGCGGGTGGCGGTGTAACAGGGCGAAAGTCCGGGCAAGCAGCACGTATGCGGACCACTCTTCGTCATCCCCGCGTAGGCGGGGATCCAGCCGTTGTGGCAAGTGGCCCGCCAATATACTGGATATTGCCGTCGAGCCAGCTGGATTCCCGCTTTCACGGGAATGACGAAGCGAAGAATGGGCCGAGAGCGCTGCGCGGACTTTTGCCTGCCAGTCCCGAACGGTGACGAGGGGCGGACTGTCGTCCGCCCCTCCCATGGCCTTACTTCGCCAGGTAGTCGTGCAGGATCCGGCCGTAGGGCAGGACCAGGTCGGTCATCATGTGGCTGCCGGTGGCGTCGCTCAGGACCGGCAGGTCGGCCAGCGGCGCGTTGACCGAGGGGTGCAGGTCGAGCCGGGCCCGGCCGGTCCAGGCGCCCTTGACCGTGACGTCCTGGAACTCGTAGGCGACCAACTGCGCGATCGCCGGCGTGCCGTCGACGTCGGGGATGATCTTGAGGTTGACCTGGGTGCGGGTCAGCCGCTCGGCGATGGCCCCGGCGTCGTCCTTGTGGGAGTCGTGCTTGTAGACCATCGACCCGGTGGCGACCATCTGGCCGGAATAGGTGAGGGTCCCGACCAGGGTGTCCTTCTCGACCTCGAGCTTGGGCTTGCCGAACTTCATCGGGTAGCCCCAAATCTCGCGGCCGCCCGCGGCCGGCGGGCAGTTGTCCGTGTACATCTGGGCGATGAAGGTCAAGGGCTTGCCCGCATAGCGGCAGGGAATGGTCTGCGCCGTCGCGGCATAGGCGCCGAAGCCCGAGCCGTCGGGCATGTCGATCCACTGCACCGACACGACGTCGCCCTCCGGCTCCAGCGGCTCGGGCAGGGCGGCGCGGATCAGGCCGGGATCGGTGCGGTAGCTGACCACCAGGTACTGGCGGTTGTAGAAATAGTAGGGGCCGCGGGGGTAGGTCGGGCTCGATGCCGGCATCGACGCCAGGCCCAGGATCTCGTCACGGTTCATCGGATATGCCTCCGCCGCCGGCTATTTCAGGTAGTCGACCAGGACCTTGCCGAACGGCAGGGTCAGGTCGGCGATGAAGTGGCGGCCGCCCAGCACCCGCCGCACGGGCAGGTCGGCGACCGGCGCGTTGACATGCGGGATCAGATGCAACCGTGCCGGGCTGAGCCACGCGCCCTTGATGGTGATCTCGGTCAGCGCATAGATGACCAGCTGGCAGATCCCCGGCTTGCCGTCGGCGCCCGGGATGATCTTGAGGTTGACCGCCTCCTTGGCCAGGCCTTTGCCGACGGCCTCGAGGCCGGCCGGGTCGACCTGGTGCTTGTAGGCCATGCTGCCCATGGCGACCAGCTGGCCGGCATAGTGCAGCGTGCCGGTCAGGGTATCGGAGCACACCTCGATCTTGGGGTTGGCGTACTTCTTGGGGAAGCCCCAGATCTCACGGCCGCCCGAGATCGGCGGCTCGTCGTCCAGGAACATCGACTGCACGAAATTGACCGGCCGGCCCTGGTAGGTGCAGGGGATGACCACGCCGCTTTCGGTATAGTCGCCGAAGCCCGAGCTGTCGGGCATCCGGATCCATTCATAGAGGACGGTGCCCTGGGGATTGGCCTCGAGCGGCTCCGGGACCGCGTGGCGCACTGCCGCCGGGTCGGACTCGTAGGAGATGATCACATATTCGCGATTGATGAAGCGGTAGGGCCCGCGCGGATAGCTTGGGCTTGCTGCCGGCATCGACGGCAGCTTGAGGATGTCGTCAGCTTTCATCAGTGATGCCCCCGGGTGGCTTAGAAGTAGGTGTCCATCAGATCGACGGTCGAATCCGTGCCGATCATATCGAAATTGCGTTGCAGCCAGCGGTCGGCCGCATCGCGTCCGACCTGGCGCAGATATTCGAGGAACTCAGGGTCGGCGTTGAGCTTGGTCGAGGCCCCGAGCTCGTTCATCTCGGCCTCGGCCTCGATGAGATGGATGTTGACCTTCTTGTAGCTGGCAGGGTCGAGCTGCCCCGCATCGATCAGATGCGACACGAACTGCACCGCCCGCATCTCGCGCATCAGGCTGGAGTTGAAGCTGATCTCGTTGACCCGGTCCATGATCTGGCGGGCGGTCTTCGGCAGCTCCTGGCGGTGCAGCGGGTTGATCTGGATGATGATGATGTCCTTGGATTCGCAGCTGTAGATCAGCGGGAACAGGGCCGGGTTGCCCATGTAGCCGCCGTCCCAGTAGTGCTCGCCGTCGATTTCGACGGCATGGAACATGAACGGCAGACAGGCCGAAGCCAGCAGCACCTCGGTGCGCATCTCGGGATTGTCGAAGACCCGGATCTTGCCGGTCCGCACGTTGGTCGCCGAGACGTACAGCTTCATGCCGTCGGTGCTGCGCAGCGCCTCGAAGTCGATCGCCTTGCGCAGGATCGGGTCAAGCGGGTTGTGGCCGGCCGGGTTGAGCTCGTACGGCGAAAGGAGCCGGCTCAACAGGTCGAAGGCCACGAAGCTCGGCGAGTAGTCCAGCTTCCAGCCGCCCATCCACTTGTCGATGAACGACTGCTGCAGCATCGAGTAGCGGGCGGCTTCGGCCATGCTGCGCCAGAAATTGTCCAGCGAGGCGCGGGCGCCCGGGCGGCCGTCGCGCGCGAAGCCCGACACCAGGGCGGCGCCGTTCATGGCGCCGGCGCTGGTGCCGCTGATGCCTTCGATGGCGATGCGGTCGTCCTCGAGCAGCCGGTCGCACACGCCCCAGGTGAAGGCGCCGTGCGAGCCGCCGCCCTGAAATGCAAGGTTGATGCCCTTGACCGTTTTAGGGCGCGTGCGGCCGGGAGCCGCTGCGGCCCGCGGCGCTTGGGTTGAGCCGTTTCGTGGTGCCATGCTGCGCCTCGATCCTCTGCCGCTGCGGGCGCGCGGCGCAGGGGAGCCCCTGCGGTCGCCGCCCATCGTCTGACGATTTATTGCTAGCCGCGAAGGGCCTCCCCCGGATTATTCGCACAAAAGTCCGGCCATGGGCTAAGGGATTCGCCGCGGGGGGCGGAAAGAGGAGAGGGCAGTGCGTGATTTCCATGTCGGCGGCCAGGCGATCTGGATCGACCACGCCGGCGGCACCTTGGTCGGCGGCTCGGATCCGCGCAAGGACGGCTGCGCGCTGGACTACTGACGCCTTGAAGATCTCGGTCGTCATTCCGACCCGGCAGCGGGCGGCGACGCTGGGCAGCACGCTCCGCACGCTGTCGCCGCCGCCGGACGGCTTGGCGGTGGAGGTCGTCGTCCACAACAACGGCGCCGACCCGGCGACGCGCGCCGTCGCCGAGGCCTTCGCCGGCTTGCCGCTGGCCTATGCCGAGACCGCCGCCGACCTGCCCATGGCCGACAACTGGGAGGCGGCGGTCGCCCGCGCCACCGGCGACTATGTCATCGTGATCGGGGACGACGACGGCCTGACGGCTGACTTCTGGCCGGTGGCCGCGACCGTGCTCGGCCAGTACCGGCCGGCGCTGCTGCACTGGGAGGCGGCTGCCTATGGCTGGCCGGACTGCCGGGTGCCGGGCTATCGCAACCGGCTGATCCTGCCGCAGCCCTGGGATCCGGCCGCGGTGGGCTGGCGCCCGTCGGCCGAGACGATCGCCCGCATCTATGCCTGGCAGAGTCCGGCGGGCCGTGCGCCGTCGATCTATCATGGCCTGGTCGCGCGGCCGCTGATCGAATCAGCCCGCGCCCGCTTCGGCCGCTATTTCCTCAGCGCCGTGCCGGACATCGCGGCGGGCGTCGTCAACGGCGTGCTCAGCGACCGCTATCTCTATTGTTCGCGGGCGCTGTCGATCGGTGGATCATCCGGCGCGAGCACCGGCGGCATCTTCGCCCACGCCGGCAGCGCCGACAGCCAGGCGCTGCGCGCCCAGTTCCTGGCCCGACGGGCGCCGGGGCGGCTGCTGCCGGATGAGTCGCCGCGGCTGATGACCCTGCTGCTGGCCGAGACGCTGATCGAGGTGGCGGAGCGCGTGGCTCCCGACGAGGCCCTGCTCCAGCTGAGCCGGCCCGGCCTGGTCGCGGCGCTCCTGGGCAATGCCTGGCGCGACCCCCACGATTACAACGAGGCGCTCAGGGTTGGCCGGCAGCTGGCCGAGCGCTTCGGCATCGGCATCAACTGGGACCGGGTGCCCCCGCGGCCGGCGGCCGACTTCGCCGTCGACCCGGGCTATGCCCAGGGCGACGACGGGATCTGGCGGCTGACCGTCGACTGCGCCCCGATCGGCATTGCCGATGTCCGGGGCGTCGCGGCCCTGATCGAGGCCCTGACCGGCCGGCGCTAGCCTAACCGATCAGTGCGCCGCCATGTTCATGGTCTGCTGGCGCCACAGTTGCTGGTAAATCTTGCAACGGCCGAGCAGTTCCTGATGGGTGCCCTGGTCGACCACCTTGCCCTGGTCCATGACCAGGATGCTGTCGGCCTCGACCAGCGCCGAGAGCCGGTGCGAGACGATGATCATGGTCCGGCCCTCGGCGATGCGGTGCAGGTTGGCCTGGATGATCGCCTCGCTCTCGGCGTCGAGTGCGCTGGTGGCCTCGTCGAAGATCAGGACGCGCGGCCGGCAGATGAGGGCGCGGGCGATGGCCAGGCGCTGGCGCTGGCCGCCCGACAGGTTGGCCGAGCCCTCCTCGAGCAGGGTGTCGAAGCCGCGCGGCAGGCGCTCGATGAACTCGTCGGCGCCGGCCATGCGGGCCGCCTCCATGATCTCTTCGAAGGTGGCGTCGGGCTTGCCGGCCGAGATGTTGTCGCGCACCGTGCCGCGGAACAGGAAGCTGTCCTGCAGGACCACGCCGGTAACGCTGCGCAGATGCTGCAGGTCGAGCTCGCGCAGGTCGTACTGGTCGAGCTTGATCTGACCGGCATGGACCTGGTGCAGCGCCTGGATCAGGCGGGTGACCGTGGTCTTGCCCGAGCCGCTGCGGCCCATGATGCCCAGGATCTTGCCGGCCGGGACGTGGAACGACACGTTGTCGAGGGCGAGCGGCAGGGTCGGCAGGTAGCGGAAGCTGACGTTCTGGAAGCTGACCGCGCCCTGGATCGGCGGCATCGCGCCGCGCGGCGCGCCTTCCGGGCGCTCCGAGGGCGTGTTCATGACGCCGCTCAGCATGCGCACCGACAGCGCCGTCTCCTGATATTGGTGGATCAGCCCGACCAGGCCGATCAACGGTCCCGAGACCCGGCCGCTCAGCATCTGGAACGCGATCAGGCCGCCGATCAGCAGCCGGCCTTCGAACACCAGGTGGGCGCCGTAGGCGACGATCGTCGCCTGCATGAACTTGTCGAGCATGCCGACGATGCTGGAGCCGATCGCCGAGATCTTGCCGACTTCGTAGCGGGTCTTGACGGCGTTCATGACCCGGCGGTTCCACTCGACCCGCTGGCGGGCATCCAGCGACAGCGACTTGACCGTGCGGATGCCCTGGATGGTCTCGACCAGCAGCGACTGCTGCGAGCTGTCGGCCTCGTACAGCTTCAGCAGCCGCCGCTTGAAGGGCGGCACCATGGCCAGCAGGATGCTGGCGATGAGCGCCGTATAGACCAGAACGATCAGGCTGAGCTCGCCGCTGTACATCAGCATGACCGGGAAGAAGATGAACAGCGCCACCATGTCGAGAAAGGTGAAGAACAGCCGTCCGGTCAGGAATTCGCGGATGCTGCCGGTCGAGCTCATGTTCTTGACCAGCACGCCGGCCGAGGCGCGCTCGAAGAAGTCCATGGGCAGCGACAGCAGGCGGCCGAAGGTGCGGCTGGTGATGCGGGTGTCGATCTTGTTGGTGGCCAGCAGCACCATGTAGTTGCGGATGTAGCCGAACATGGCTTCCAGCAGGATCGCCACGCCCACGCCCACGCCCAACACGTTGAGCGTGTTCATGGCGTGGTGGATCAGCACCTTGTCCAGCACCAGCTGGGTGAACATGGGCAGCGCCAGGCCCAGGAAGGTCAGGAAGATCGAAGCCAGGGCCACGTCGCGGAACATGGCCTTCTGGCGCAGGATTTCGGGGATGAACCAGCGCAGGCCGAAGGGCTGGGTGGCGTCCTGCAGGGGATAGCGCCGGCGCAGCATGATCACTTCGCCGTTGGACATCGCGTCCCAGGCCGGCAGCGCATGGCCGATGAAGCCCATGTCCATGCGCTGCGGGTCGCGCACCACGGCGACGCCGCCCTGCGCGGTCGGGGTGATGCCGCACAGGACCACGGCACCGCCGCGCTTGAGCGGCGCCACCGCCGGATACCAGGCGGTCCACTTCTCCAGGGGCTTGCCGCGAAGCTTGCGCACCTTGGCGACCATGCCGATGTCGCGCGCCACCTTGCGGATCTGCCGCGCGGTCATCCAGTCGCCGATCTTGTGGCGCTTCTGCAGCGCATCGGGGTCGACCGGCAGGCCATGGTGGCGGGCCACCATGACCAACGCGATGAAGGCGCTGCCCGGCATCGGCTCCGGTGCCGCGGGTGCGGTCGGCAGCGGTTCGGGCTGCCCGACGTCGGCGCTCGGCAGGGCTGCCGGGTCGCGGGGCTCGGTCTCGTCGGCCATTCGGATGCGGTTCCCACTGTTGGGCCGGCGCTGCGGCTCCGGTTCAGCTGGCGGTCGGCGGCAGGCGCCAGTCCGACGGCGGGGGTGCGCGGTCGGGGTTCGGCTCCGCGACACCAGTGACAGTGCTACATTGGTTCGGGGCCGTGCGGCAAGGTCCGCGGCAGCGCAGCCCCTGCCGAGGCAATCGACGGCGGCGGCGCAACCGGCCTAGGATCAAGCAGGAACGACAACGCTCGCGGCCGATGGGCGCATCGGCCCTGCCGGCTGGCGCAAAGCTTGCTTGCGGACGGTCGCGGCGAAGATGGGGAGGGTCGGAATGATCAGTCGTCTGTTGAGCGGCTTGGCGCTCGGCGCCATGGTAGCGCTACCAGCCTGGGCGCAGACTCCGAAGGACACGCTGGTGGTGGCCTGGAACCTGGACGCGGTCAGCACCCTCGATCCCGACCAGATCGGGGAGGTCGTGACCGACCGGATCATGAGCAATGTCTGCCAGTGGCTGGTGCTGTCCGACATGGACGACCCGTCGAAGCTGATCCCGGGCCTCGCCGAGAGCTGGTCGGTGTCGCCCGACGGCCTCAAGATCACCTTCAAGCTCAAGGCCGGCCTCAAGTTTCCGTCGGGCAACCCGGTGACCGCCGACGATGCCGCCTGGTCGCTGCAGCGCGCGGTCTGGGTCAATTATTTCGTGGCCTCGAACCTGACCGAGTGGGGCTACACCAAGGACAATGTCGCCCAGCTGATCAAGGCGCTCGACGACCGGACGCTCGAGGTCACGCTGCCCGCGCCCTATCCCAGCCAGCTGATCCTGAGCGCGATCTTCGCCAATCGCGCCGCCTCGGTGCTCGACCGCAAGGAGGTCGAGGCGCACGCTGTCAACAACGACTATGGCAATGGCTGGCTGAAGACCCATACCGCCTGCGCGGGTCCCTACCGGGTGCGCAGCTGGACCGCCAACGAAAGCATCGTCCTCGAGCGCAACGACGGCTGGACCGGCGGCCCGAAGCCTGCCCTGCGCCGGGTCGTGGTGCGGCACGTGCCCGAGGCGGCGGCCCAGCGCCTGCAGCTGGAGAAAGGCGACATCGATGTCGCCAAGCTGCTGACCAGCGACAATCTGGACGCCCTGGCCAGCAATCCCGACGTCAAGATCCAGGTGGTCCCGGTCGCCGGCTACGACTATGTGACGCTCAATACGACCAATCCGATCTTCGCCAATCCCAAGGTGCGCGAGGCCCTGCGCTACCTGGTCGATTACCAGGGCCTGGGCCGGACGGTCATGAAGTGGTGGGGCGTGCCACGCGCGGCACTGGTGCCGCTGGGCTCGTTCGGCGCCCTGTCCAAGGAGGACGGCCTGCCGTTCAAGCTCGACCTCGACAAGGCCCGGCAGCTCCTGGCCGAGGCGGGCTATCCCGACGGCTTCTCGGCCAAGATGATCCTGTCGCAGGTGTCGGCCTTCGACCCGCTCATCGCCCAGCACATCCAGGCCAATGCCGCCAAGGTCGGGATCAAGATCGAGCTGGAGCAGCTGGCCCAGGCGACCCTGTTCTCGCGCGGCCGCTCGCGCGACTTCGACATGATGCTGATCGGATGGTTCACCAACTATGCCGATGCCCACGCCATGCTGTCGCGCCACGCCTACGACCCCGATCCCCGGCCCGAGGCCAAGCTGGTGGGCTATCCGGTGTGGCGCGGCGGCTGGCAGAATCTGGACGTGAACAAGCAGATCGACGCCGCCAAGATGGAGCAGGATCCGGCCAAGCGTGCCGCGATGTATGCCGACCTCCAGCGCACCCTGATGCATGAGGGGCCGTTCGTCTATCTGTTCCAGGAGACGGAGGTCGCCGCCGTTCGGACCTCGGTCAAGGGCTACAAGGAAAATGCCTTCCGCTTCGCCTATGACGCCGTGAGCAAGGATTAGCCATGGCGGCCGACGTTTCCGCCAGCCCGAACACGCGGGACGGCGGCCTCCGCCTGCCGGCCTGGCTGCCCGGCGTTGCCCGGACGCTGGGATCGACGCTGGTGACCCTGATCGGCCTCCTGGCCCTCACCTTCATGATCGGGCGGATGCTGCCGATCGACCCGGTGGTGAGCATCGTCGGCAACGAGGCGAGCCAGGAGACCTACCAGATGGTCTACCACCAGCTCGGCCTCGACCGGCCGCTCCATGTCCAGTTCTGGCACTATGTCCGGGACATGGCTGCCGGCGATTTCGGCATGGGCCTGTTTTCCGGGCACCGGGTCGCCGAGGACCTGGCCCGGGTCTTCCCCGCCACCATCGAGCTCGCGACCGTCGCCATCGTCATCGGGGTCGGCCTCGGCATCCCGCTCGGGCTGCTGGGGGCGGTCTATCGCGGCAGCGTGTTCGACCATCTGGCCCGGGTGTTCGGGCTGCTGGGCTACTCGACGCCGACCTTCTGGCTGGGCCTGATGGGGCTGGTGGTGTTCTACGCCATGCTGGGCTGGGTCGGCGGCCCGGGCCGCTTGCCGGTCGCCTACATGGACGTGGTCGATCCGGTGACCGGCTTCCTGTTCATCGATGCCGCGATGCAGGGCGAATGGGAGGTCTTCCACCAGGCCGTGCGCCAGATCGTGCTGCCGGCCAGCATCCTGGGTTTTTCGAGCCTGGCCTATATCAGCCGCAGCACCCGCAGCTTCATGCTCGAGCAGCTCGGCCAGGAATATATCGTGGCGGCGCGCGCCAAGGGCCAGTCCACCTGGACCGCGGTGCGCCGTCACGCCCTGCGCAACGTCCTGGTGCAACTGGTCACGGTGGTGGCGCTGTCCTATGCCTTCCTGCTGGAGGGCGCGGTGCTGACCGAAACCGTATTCGGCTGGCCTGGCTTCGGCCACTATCTGACCCAGGCGCTCCTGGCCGGCGACATGAACGCCGTGCTCGCCTCGGTCCTGATCATCGGCCTGATCTTCATCGGCATGAACCTGATCTCCGACATCCTGTACCGGGTCTTCGACCCGCGCACGCGATGACCGCGCTGCCCCACGACAGTGGTTGGCGTGCCTGGCTGACCGCCGCCGAGACGGCATCGGCGCGCCAGGCGCGGCTTCAGCGCGCCTACCTGGCCTGGTGCCGGCTCCGGCGCAACCCGACCGCCATGATCGGGCTGGCGGTGATCCTGGCACTGGTCGCGGCCGCGGCGCTGGCGCCCTGGATCGCGCCCTATGGCGACAACGCCCAATCGATCGCCGACCGCCTCAAGCCGCCGTCGGCGGCGCACTGGCTCGGCACCGACGAGCTGGGCCGGGACATCCTGTCCCGGATCCTGTTCGGCAGCCGCATCACGCTCGCCATGTCCTGCCTGGTGGCGGCGATCGCGGCGCCGATCGGGCTGACGGTCGGCACCGTCGCCGGCTATGTCGGCGGCTGGACCGACACCGTGCTGATGCGCGTGACCGACCTGTTCCTGTCGCTGCCGGGGCTGATCCTGGCGCTGGCGTTCGTGGCCGGCCTCGGGCCCGGCATCGGCAACGCCGTGCTGGCGATCGCCCTGGCCTCGTGGCCGCCGATCGCGCGGCTGGCCCGGGCGGAGACGCTGACCGTGCGCGCCAGCGACTACATCGCCGCGGTGCGGCTGCAGGGCGCTTCGGCTGCGCGCATCGTCCGCCGCCACGTCATGCCCATGTGCCTGCCCTCGGTGATCGTGCGCGTCACCCTCAACATGTCGGGCATCATCCTGACCGCCTCGGGCCTGGGCTTTCTGGGCCTGGGCGCGCAGCCGCCGATGCCCGAGTGGGGGGCGCTGCTGTCGGCCGGCCGGCAGTACATGCTGGGCGCGTGGTGGCTGGCGGCGATGCCGGGCCTGGCGATCCTGGGCGTCAGCCTGGCCTTCAACCTGTTCGGCGACGGCCTGCGCGACGTCCTCGACCCCCGTGCGGGCGGCTGATGCTGACGGTCGAGGATCTCCGGATCGCCTTCCGCACCCCGACCCGCCGGGTCGAGGCGGTGCGCGGCGTGTCGTTCACCGTCGGGCGCGAGAAGGTGGGCATCGTCGGCGAGAGCGGGTCGGGCAAGTCGGCGACCGGCCGCGCCGTGCTGCGGCTGTTGGCGCCCAACGCCGAGCTGGCGGCGCGCACGCTGCGCTTCGAGGAGGTCGACCTGGCGGCCGCCAGCGAGCGCCAGATGCGGGCGGTCCGCGGCCGCCGGATCGGCATGATCCTGCAGGATCCCAAGTTCGCCCTCGACCCTGTGATGACGGTCGGCCGACAGATCGCCGAGGCGATCCCCGGCCGCCTGGGTCGGGCGGCGCGGCGCGCGCACGTGCTGGCCATGCTGGACGCGGTGCAGATCCGCGACCCGGTGCGGGTCCACGACCTCTATCCGCACGAGCTGTCGGGCGGCATGGGCCAGCGGGTCATGATCGCCATGATGCTGATCGCCGAGCCCCATCTGCTGATCGCCGACGAGCCGACCTCGGCACTCGACGTGACCGTGCGGCTGCAGGTGCTGTCGGTGCTCGACCGCCTGGTCACCGACCGCGGCCTCGGCCTGATGTTCATCAGCCACGACCTCAACTTGGTCGCCGGGTTCTGCGACCGCGTGCTGGTGATGTATGGCGGGCGCATCGTCGAGAGCCTGCCGGCGCGGCGGCTCGGCGAGGCCGAGCATCCCTACACCCGCGGCCTGCTGGCGGCGCTGCCCCGGCTGGAGCGGCCGGTCGGCCGGCTGCCCGTGCTGGTCCGCGATCCGGCGTGGCTGGCGTGAGCGCCGAGCCGATGATCGCGGTGGCCGACCTCGGCGTCCGCTTCGGTACCGGGCGCCAGGGCGTGCAGGCGGTCGATGGCGTCAGCTTCCAGGTGGCGCCGGGCGAGGCCTTCGGCCTGGTCGGCGAAAGCGGCAGCGGCAAGTCGACGGTGCTGCGCACCATCGCCGGCCTCAACCCGGCATGGACGGGCGAGATCCGGATCGCCGGGCGGGCCGTGGCGCCCCGGCGCGACCGCGCGTTCCACCGCCGCGTCCAGATGGTGTTCCAGGATCCCTACGGCTCCCTGCATCCGCGCCACACCGTCGAGACGGCGCTGGCCGAGCCGGTTGCGATCCAGGGCCTGGGCGATGCCGACCGGCGGGTCGCCGCGGCGCTGGCGGCGGTCGGCCTCGGCAGCGGCTTCCGCTGGCGCTATCCGCACCAGCTGTCGGGCGGCCAGCGCCAGCGGGTCGCCATCGCCCGGGCGCTGATCCTGCAGCCTGATGTGCTGCTGCTGGACGAGCCGACCTCGGCGCTGGACGTCTCGGTCCAGGCCGAGATCCTCAACCTGCTGGCCGACATCCGCGCCGACACCGGGATGACAATGATCCTGGTCAGCCACGACCTGGCCGTGGTTGCCCATTTGTGCGACCGCGTCGGCGTGATGAACCACGGCCGGCTGCTGGAGATCCTGACCGTCGATGCGCTGCGGGCAGGGCGCACGGCCGATCCCTATTCCGGTGCGTTGATCGCGGCCAGCCGCGGCTATGGCGGGGCTGCGGCTATTTGATGATCAGGCCCTGTCCCGTCGGCAGCTCCAGGATGGCCAGATTGCGGTCGGCGAAGAACTTGGTCTCCACGACCATCTGCTCGCGGTACCGAGCCCAGCCGAAGTCGTCGAGGACGATGGCCCCGCCGGGCACGACCCGGTCGAACAGGTGGTCGAGCGCGGCGATCTCCGACTGGGCGTCGTTCAGGTCCACGTGCAGGAAGGCGATCCGGTCGGGCGCCGCGTCGCCGAACGACTCCGGGATCATGCCACGGACGATCCGCACATGGGGGTAGCCGGCAAAGCGGCGGAGCGTCGCCTGGTACAGTTCGGGGCCATGCTCCGGCAGCGCGTGATGCCGCATGCCGGTGTCATGCTCGAACAGGTCGTACAGGTAGAACGTCTTCCCCTGATTCACGAGATCGGTGCAGTCGGCGATGATCTTCGCGGTGACGCCCTTGTAGGTGCCGCATTCGACGAAGTCGCCGGGCAGGGCCAGGGCGCGCCGCGCCGCCCAGCACAGCGTGTGCAGGCGCCAGACGATCGACGCTTCGATTTCGGTCTCGATATTGGCCTTGCACGCTGCCATGAATGCGGCGTCGTCCAGGAAACCAAGGCTCTTGCCGTAGGTGAACAGTCCATCGGCCAGGAACAGGCGGCCACCGGGCTGGATGCACTCGATGACCTCGAACATGGCGCGCTGGAAACGCGGAAGGTCTGTGACGCCCCAGGTCGAACCGATGAAGTTTTCCAAGATGCCTCCGCATGACCCGCCGATGCGCCTGATGCGGCGTCGGCGGCGAACCGGGGCCAGGATAGCATCGTGTCGGCGACCGCGATGCTGCGTCGAATGGTAAAGGACCACGCCGGCTGCGGCCGGGCGGCCGTCAAGGCCGGCGACTGGGCTGCAGCCATTGCGGCGCTGGGGGCGGCGCTGGCCGAGGACCCGGATGATGCCGGGCTCCATGCCGACCTGGTGCGCGCGCACTTGGCGATGCGGCAGCCGGCGGTGGCCCATGCGCTGGCCACCGAGGCCATGACCCGGTTCCCCGACGCGGCGCCGGTGGTGGCCGCGTGGGCGGCCGTTTGCCTCGACCGCGGCGATGCGCCGGCCGCCGAGGCCGCTGCGGCGCGGGCGCTCGACGTGGACCCGGGATGTGCGATGGCGCGCTTGGTGCGGGCTCAGGTCTGGGCTGCGGCCGGCAATGCCGGCGCCGCCTTGGCCGACCTGGACCGGGCGCTCGCCGATGCGCCTGACCTGGCGGCGGCACTGGCGGCCAAGGGCGCGATGCTCCGGCGTCTGGGACGGCTGGCCGAGGCGGAGCGCCTGTTGCGGGAAGCCCTGGCCCAGGCGCCGCAGTCGGCCGAGATCGAGGCGGCGCTCGGCGCGGTCCAGCTCGACCAGGGCGCGCTCGACGCGGCCGAGGGCCATCTGCGCCGCGCGCTCGACCGCAACCCGGCGCGAGCCGAGAGCGCGGTCGAGCTGGGCCGCCTGCTCGAGCGCCGGGGCCGCGACGACGACGCTGCCGAAGCCTACCGCACGGCCTTGGCGGCCGATGCCCGCTCGGCGGCGGCGCATGTCAACCTGGGCGCCCTGCTGCGCCGTCGCCACGCATTCGCCGCGGCGCTGGAGCATCTGGAGCGCGGAGCCGCGCTGGCGCCGACGCTGGCCGACGCCCAGCTGCATCTCGGCCTGGGGCGCTACGAGGACGGCGACCGCGCGGGCGCGATCGCGGCGCTCGACCGCGCCGCCGCCCTCGACTCCGGGCAGGAGCGGGCACATTGGGCCCGCGCTGTCGCCGAGCTGCCGATCCTCGCCGGCAGCGAGGACGAACTCGCCGCCGGGCGCGCCGGCTACGATCGGGCGCTGGCCGGGCTGGAGGCGCGCTACCGCGACGGCCCCGGACGTCTGGCCGCGGCGGCCGACGGGCTGGCCGTCACCCTGCCGTTCTACCTGCCGTACCAGGGCGGCGACGATGGTCCGCTGCAGCGCCGCTATGGCCGCCTGATCGCGGCCGCCATGGCCGCCGGCGCCCCCGAGATCGGGCCGATCGAGCCCCCGCGCCGATCCCGCCTGCGGATCGGGATCGTGTCGGCCCACTTCCGAGCGCATTCGGTCTGGAAAATCCTGACCGCCGGTTGGTTGGAGGCGTTCGACCGCGACCGCTTCGAGCTGATCGCCTACCCGGCGACATCAGGCGGGACGAGCCCGGTGGCGGCGCTGGTCGACCGCGTCGCGGCGCCCGCGGGCGGATGGCGTGCCTTGGCACGGGCGATCGCGGCGGACCGCTGCAACGCTCTGCTGTATCCCGAGATCGGCATGGATGCCGCGACGCTGCAGATGGCCGCGCTGCGGCTTGCGCCCGTCCAGATGATGGCCTGGGGCCATCCGGTCACCAGCGGCCTGCCGACCATCGATGCCGTGCTGTCGAGTGCGCTGATGGAGCCCGCGGACGGCGAACGGCAATATACCGAGCGGCTGGTCCGGCTGCCGGGCCTGTCGATCCACTACCGCCCGGTCGCCGATCCGGACGGCCCGGTGCTGGATCTGTTGCAATACGGGATCGGACCGGGCGACCCGACCTATCTGTGCTGCCAGTCGCTGTTCAAGTACCGCCCTGCCCACGACGCGCTGCTCGCGGCCATCGCCGCCGGCGTGCCCCGGGCCCGCTTCCTGTTCATCGCGCTGCCGTCCGAGCGGCTGACCCGGCGTTTCGAAGCGCGGCTCGCTGCGGCCTTCGTCGCGGCCGGTGTCGACCCGCGCGGGCGCGTGGTGATGCTGCCGCGGCTCTCGCCCGCCGACTATGCCGGCCTGAACCGAGCGGCCGACGTCTATCTCGACAGCCTGGAATGGTCTGGCGGCAACACCACCCTGGAAGCCCTCGGCGCCGGGCTGCCGGTGGTCACCCTGCCCGGGTGCCGCATGCGCGGCCGCCACAGCGCCGCGATCCTGGCCGCGATCGGGCTCGGCGATCGGGTCGCTGCGACGCCCGACGACTATGTGGCGCGCGCCGTCCGGCTCGGCCGCGATCCCGACGCCCGCGCCGCCGAACGGGCGACGATCCGACGGGCACTGCCGCTGATTTATGCCGACTGCCGGCCGGTCCGGGCGCTCGAGGCCCTGCTGCTGGCAGGCGCCCGGATGGACAGGAGAGGACGATGATGGATCGATCGCAAACGCTGGTGCTGAGTCCTGACGTCGACCCGGCGGGCATCGCGCCCGGCACCGCCGGAGGGACCGCCAGGCCGGAACCGACGCCGAGCGAAGCGTTCGTGGCGATCGGACAGGTCGCCAACCCGACCTTTTCCAAGGACGGCCGCCGGGTGTTCCACCTGTCGGGATCCAGCAATCCGCAGCTGGCGGTGCTGGACCTCGACAGCGGCGAAATCAGCGCGCTCACTGCCCATGACGACAAGGTCTGGCTGGCTCGGCGGGCCCCGACCGACGACCGGATCGTCTATGCCGTGGACCGCGGCGGCGACGAGCGCCACCAGCTCTACCTGCTGGATCCCGCGACCGGCGCGGCGCGGGCCCTGACCGCGGCGCCCGAGGTGATCCACGGCTTCGGCGCCTGGTCGCCCGACGGCGCGCGCATCGCCTATGCCGCAAATGCGCGGGACCCGGCACACACCGATGTCCACGTCATGGACCTGGGCACCGGCGTGGCTCGGCGGGTGCTCGACGGCGACGGCCTGCGCTCGGTCGGCGCCTTCAGCCCGGACGGGCGGCGGCTGATCGTCACCGACGAGCGCGGCAGCAGCGACATGACCCTCCGCATTCTCGACCTCGGTGACGGCAGCAGCCGCGAACTGCCGCGTCCGGGCAAGACCCGCTACCAAGGGGCGCGGTTCGTGGCCGAGGGCGCCGGTCTGATGCTGCTGACCGACCATGGGCGCGAGGTCATGGGCCTGGCGGCGATCGACCTCGCGAGCGGGGACCTGCGCTGGATCCATGCGCCTGAGTTCGACCTCGACGGCTACGCCCTCAGCCCCGATGCCACGCGGGTGGCCGTGGTCGAGAATGTCGAGGGCTATGCCCGGCTGGCGGTCATGGCCGCCGACGGTTCCGGCCGCGTCGAGATCGCCGGACATCCGCCCGGCCAGGTCGCGGATCCGGCCTGGTCACCCGACGGCACGCGGCTGGTGTTCACCCTGTCCGGACCGACGGCACCGGCCTCGGTGTGGCTCTGGACCGCCGAGGACGGCCGCCTGGTGCGGCTGACCGAGCCCGAGCTCGGCGGCTTGGCCGCCGACAGCTTCGTGCCCTATCGCACGATCGGGTTCCCGACCTTCGACGGGCGCACCATCCCGGGCTTCCTGCTGGTGCCGCGCGGCAGTCCGCCGACGGCCGGCTGGCCGGCGGTGGTCTGGGTGCATGGCGGGCCCGAGGCGCAGGCCCGGGCCAACTTCCGCCCCGACATGCAACTGCTGGCCGACCGCGGCTATGCCGTGCTGATGCCCAATGTTCGCGGTTCGACCGGCTATGGCCGGACCTATGCCGGCCTTGACGATGTCGAGCGGCGCATGGACAGCGTGCGCGACCTGGCGCATGCCCATGCCTGGCTGGCGGCGCAGCCCGGCGTCGACCGCAGCCGGATCGGCATCATGGGCCAGAGCTATGGCGGCTTCATGGTGCTGTCCGCGATCACGACATTCCCAAGGCTGTGGAAGGCCGCGGTCGACTATTACGGCGTCGCCAATTTCATCACGCTGCTCGAGACCACCGGGCCATGGCGGCGCCGGCACCGGGCGGCGGAATATGGCGATCCCGAGCGCGACGCGGCGCTGCTCAGGCGGATCTCGCCCATGTCGGACATCGGGCGGGCGGGCTGCCCGCTGCTGGTCCTGCATGGCGACCGCGATCCTCGGGTCCCGATCGGCGAGAGCGAGCAGGTGGTCGCGGCGCTGCGCCGATTGGCCCTGCCGGTGGAGTACCGGACCTTTCCCTACCAGGGACACGGCTTCACGCGCGCCGAGGACAGGCGGACCGTCTACGCGGCGGTCGCGGACTTCTTCGGGCGTTGGCTGTAGGCTGACGTCATGCAGGGCGACCTGGCGCGATCCATCGATCAGGCGCGCACCGCCACGATCGCCGGCGATGCGGCCGATGCCGAGCGGCTGTGGCGAGAGCTGCTGGATCAGCCGGCCCTCGATAGCGCCGACCGGGCCCGGGCGCTGACCGGCCTGGGCTTCGTCCTGCAGCGGCGCGGCGACGCGGCGGGCGCCGTCGAGCAGCTGCGCCGGGCGGCGGCGCTGCTGCCGCAGGAACCCGCCTGCCACAGCAATCTTGCTGCACTGCTGGAGCGCTGTGGCCGGTTCGCCGAGGCGGCCGCAAGCGTCCGGGCCCTGGCGAGGCTCAAGCCGGACGATCCGGGCATCCATCGGCGGCTTGGCGAATGCTTGGCCGCCATCCCGCCGATCGAGCAGACCGCCGAGACCCAGCGGGACGCCGTCCGCGCCTTCGAGCAGGCCGCATCCTTGGCGCCGGACGATCGCGCCATTCAGGATAAGCTGGCGCGCGCCTATTTCGCCGCCGGCGACTTTGCCGCCGCCGAGCGCGTCTTCCGGTCGCTGCTGGACCCGGCCGACGGCGGCACGCTGTACAACCTTGCCTTGGCCGTGAGGCGACAGCGGCGCCTGGACGAGGCCGTGGCGCTGCTGGACCGCGCGATCGCCGCCGATCCCACGCAGCCGCAGGCGCGCGAGGTCCGGGCCGCGATCCAGCTGACGCACGGCGACTACGCCAGCGGCTTCATCGGTCTGGAGCACCGCCACGCCAATCCGACAATCGCTGCCTTTGTCCGCCCCTGGCAGGACGACGGCCGCGCGTGGGACGGGGCGCCGCTCGCCGGCCGCCGGATCCTGCTCTATGGCGAGCAGGGGTTCGGCGACGTCATCCAGTTCGCGCGTTATGTGCCGGCCGTTGCCGGGCAGGCGGGCGAGGTGGTTCTGGAGGTGCCGGCGGCGCTGGCGCCGCTGTTGCGGCACCAGGCCGGATTCGGCCGGATCGTGGCGGTTGGCGAACCGCTGCCCGAGGTCGACTGCCATGCTGGGCTGATGAGCCTGCCGCGCCTGTTCGGGACCCGCCTCCATACGATTCCGGCCGCGCCCTACTTGACGGCCGATCCGGTTCGCGTCACGGCGTGGCGCGGCCGCCTGCGCGCGATCGCGGCCGGCCGGCCGCTGGTCGGCGTGGTCTGGGCCAGCGGCTTGCGCGCCCGCGACGCGGATCTGATCGCCGTCTACCGGCGAAAGTCCGTGGCGCTGGCGGCGCTGGCCGATCTGCTGCAGGTGCCGGACGTGGCCTGGGTGTCGCTGCAGAAGGGGCCGGAAGCCGCCGAGGCGGCAGCGTTTCCGAGGGTGCTCGACGTGTCGCCGGCGCTGGCCGATTTCGCCGAGACCGCCGCGGCCCTGGCGAACCTGGATCTGGTGGTCACCATCGACACGGCCGTCGCCCACCTTGCGGGGGCGCTGGGGCGGCCGGTCTGGACGATGCTGCCGTTCGATTCCTGCTGGCGCTGGCTGCTCGACCGCGACGACAGCCCCTGGTACCCGACCATGCGCCTCTACCGCCAGCCCGATCCTGCGAGTTGGCAGCCGGTGGTGGCGCGCGTCGCCGCCGACCTCCAGGCCTGGGCCGGCGGGCGGCGCCGCTAGTCCGGGTTTCTCACGCCCTCCCAGCGCAACCCGAAGGGACGCCGCTTTTTGGCGACAGGGTGCGTCGC
>CAZEFK010000110.1:0-13233 GCA_964511405.1 uncultured Comamonadaceae bacterium
GCGAGCTCGGTCGCCGAGTCCCTGCTCACGCGGGCCGGTCTGCGCGACCTGGTTGAGCAGTGTCTGTCCGTGAGCGACGTCGCACGCTTCAAGCCGGCCCCGGAGGCAAACGCCCATGCCGCTGAGCGCTGTGCGGCGCCAGCCGGCGAACTCGCGCTCATCGCCGTTCACCCCTGGGACATCGACGGAGCGCTGCGCGCCGGCTTGCGGCGCCCCCGTGGGGGCGGACGATGCGCCGCTGCTGCCGCCGGCACCGGCGGCAACAGGCGCGCCGATCCTGCGGGTGCGGGGGCTGGGCAAACGCTACCGGGCCCGGGGCCGCTGGTTCGGGCGCCAGCCGCCGGTCGACGCCGTCGTCGGCCTCGAGCTCGACCTTCATCCCGGTGAGTTCGTCGGCATCGTCGGCGAGAGCGGCAGCGGCAAGAGCACCGTGGCGCGGCTGCTGGTCGGCCTCGCTGAACCAAGCGCCGGAACCATCGCCATTGACGGCCGTCCGCTCCGGCCGGGCGACCCGGCCGTGCAGCCGCTGCGCCGGGACACTCTCCAGATGGTGTTCCAGGACCCGCAATCCGCGCTCAATCCGCGCCGACCGGTGGCGGCGCTGGTGACCCAGGCCTTGGAGGCCGGCCGCAACCGCACCGGCTGGCCGGAGCGGCTGGCCCGGGCCAAGGCGCTGCTCGGCTTGACCGGACTGCCGCCCGAGGCCGCCGGCCGCTTCCCGGCTCAGCTCAGCGGCGGCCAGCGCCAGCGGGTGAACATCGCCCGCGCCCTGTGCAGCGAGCCCCGGGTCCTGATCGCCGACGAGATCGTCTCGGGCCTCGACGTCTCGGTCCAGGCGCAGGTGCTGAACCTGCTGCTGACCTTGCGCGAGCAGCGCCAGATCGCGCTGCTGCTGATCAGCCACGACCTGTCGGTGGTTCGCTACCTGTGCAGCCGGGTGCTGGTGATGAGCCAGGGACGGGTGGTCGAGAGCGGCCCGACCGAGGCGGTGTTCGCCGCGCCGAGCCACTCCTATACCCGGGCCCTGCTGGCGGCGGTGCCGCCGGACGATCCCGACGCGCCCTGGCCGCCTTCGATCTGACTAGCGCCCGCCTTCGCGCGGTTCAGGGTACCGATAGTAGCCGGGATTCTCCCATCCCTCGCGAAGCCGTCTATCGCGCTCCCACGCCTCGTGACGGCGCTCGGCCATGCGCAGTTCGTGCTCATGCCAGCGCTCGCGGCGCCATTCGTCCGCGCGGCGCCCGTCGTACCAACCGGGGTCGTACCAGCCGGGGCCGTACCAGCCGTACCAGTCGGCATGGGCGGCCAGCGGGACGGCCGTGATCAGCGCGGCGGCGCCCGCGATCGCCAGGATACCGCGCCGGATGGCCGAGCCTCGGGCTTGCGTCGTCATGAATTGACTCCTTTCACCCTCCCCAACGCAGGAAGTGGCGCGGCCCGCCGCCCGGGCAAAGGCGCCGATGCGCTTAAATTTCGGTCACGCCGCGGTCACCTTGCGAGGCCGGCGCGCGCCGTCCTATCGTTGGTCATGGCCGATCCGCCGCCCGCCAGTGCCGAGGGCTGCTGCCTGTGTGGCGCCGTCCGCTTCCGCATCCGGCTGCCGCCGAAATGGGTGGCGCACTGCCATTGCTCGATGTGCCGGCGCGCCCATGGCGCCGGCGTGGTCACTTGGGTCGGCGTCGAGGAGACGGCGTTCACGCTGCTGAGCGCACCGACCTGGTTGGCAGCCTATGCATCGTCGGTGCCGGCGCGGCGCAGCTTCTGCCGCACCTGCGGCACATCCCTGTTCTTCCGGTCCGAGCGCTGGCCGGGCGAGGTCCATGTGACGCTGGCCAGCCTGCCGCCCAATATCGGCCTGGAACCCCAGGCCCATGTCTATTTCGCCGACCGGGTCCCGTGGCTCGAGTTCGGTGACCACCTACCCCGACATGCCGGCACCGGCGGCGAGTCCTGAGGAGCAAGACCCATGGCCGACAGCAACCGCGACATCGCCGGCACGACCGTGCTCGTCACCGGGGCCGGCGGCGGCATCGGCAGCGCGCTGGTGAGCGCCTTCCTGGCCGCCGGCGCGGCCCGGGTGCTGGCTGCCGGAAGGAGGCCGCCGGCGGCCTCGGACCGGCTGGTGCCGGTGCGGCTGGACGTGACCGACCCCGACTCGATCGCGGCCTTGGCGGCTGCCCATGGCGGCGCGGTCGACATTCTGGTCAACAACGCCGGCAGCAACCACAATCGCGGCCTGCTCGACGCCGAGACCGTGGATCCGGCGCGCGACGAGATGGCGGTCAACTATTTCGGCCCGCTGCAGCTGATCCGGGCCCTGGCGCCCGGCTTCCGCGCTCGGGGCCGTGGTGTGATCGTCAACCTCATCACCGTCCTGGCCCACGTCAACCTGCCCTTGATGGGCTCGTACTGCGCCAGCAAGGCGGCGCTGCTGTCGCTGACGCAGGGCGTGCGCGCCGAACTGGCGGCGTCGGGCGTGGCCGTGATCGGGGTCCTGCCCGGCGCCGTCGACACCGTCATGACCAAGGACTTCCCGCCGCCCAAGATGGCGCCGGCCGAGGTCGCGGCCGCGGTCGTCCAGGCGATCCGCGACGGCGCCGAGGAGGTCTATCCCGGCGACATGGCCCAGGGTCTGCGCCAGGGCTTGGCCACCGATCCCAAGGCGGTCGAGCGGCAGCTGGCGCAGTACCTGCCGCCGCCCCGATAACTAGGACAGGTCGATGGCGTGCCGCTTGAGGTCGCTGAGCGGCACCACCTGCAAGGCCCGCTCATGAGTCGAGCGCAGCCGGACGCGCGGGGCGGCATCGGCGTCGAGCGCCTCCAGCCAGCGCGACGCGCACAGGCACCAGCGGTCGCCCGGCTGCAGCCCCTTGAAGCCGAAGGCCGGCGCCGGCGTGCTGAGGTCGTTGCCATGGGCCTTGGAGAAGGCCAGGAACTCGGCGGTCATCAGCACGCACACCGTGTGCGAGCCCAGATCCTCGGGCCCGGTATCGCAGCAGCCGTTGCGATAGAACCCGGTCATCGGATCGGTGCTGCAGGGCTCCAGCGCCTCGCCCAGCACGTTGCGACTGTCGTCCATGATCGATCCCGCCTGCGTCCCGCGACGCCGCGACCTTGCCGGGGGCGCCGCTCTCACGCAACGGTGCGGGAGGCATATAAGCTATTGCGCCTAGAGCGAATGCCGGTTGACCCTTGTCGGGATTGCCTGTCCGAAGTCCCGTAAGACATTCTTAGATGCTCTGGCCGAGCATCCGATCGGTATGGCGGCGCCACGGGCGGAGTCGCCCCCAGACGCAGGAGGGCAGGATGACGGACTGGGGGGCCGATGCACGGAGCGCCGATGCACGGGGCGCCGGACCGGCCGACAGCTTGCCCGACGCGCTGCCGCCGTTCGACATACCCAAGGCACTGGAACGGACCATGGGGCGCCGCGACCTGTTGCGGAAGATGCTGGTGCGCTTCGCCGGCGACTATGCCGATGCGGCGGCGCGGCTCGCCCGCCTGATTGCCGCCGGCGAGCTGACCGAGGCCATCCGGCTCGCCCATACCCTCAAGGGGCTCGCTCTCACCCTGGAGATCGACGGGCTCGCCGATCCGGCGCAGGCGCTGGAGCAGGCCTGCCGGACCGGCGCGCTCGACGCGGCGCCGATGCTGATCGGGCGCGTCGAGACGGCGCTGGTGCCGGCGCTCGCGGCGGTCCGCTCGCTGGCCCCGGCGGCCGACGCACCGGCCGCGGCTGTGGCCGGTGCTGTGGACGGTGCGACCCTGGCGGCGCGGCTCGATGAATTGGACGGCCTTCTGGCGCGCAACAGCTTCCGCGCCCGGCGCGCCTTCGACGAGCTTCGTCCCGAGCTGGCGGCGGTGGCGCCGGCGGCGCCGGTCGCCGCGATCGCCGATCACCTGGCGGCGCTCGACTTCCGGGCCGCGGCCCAGGCGCTGCGGAGCGTCCGCGCCGGGTTGCGCACGCCGGCCGAGGCCTGAATGACCGGCAGGCCCAGCATCCTCATCGCCGACGACGAGCCCGCCAACGTCGAGATCCTGGCGGCGCTGTTCGAGGACGACTACGACGTGCTGGTCGCGACCGCCGGCGCCCAGACGCTGGAGGTCGCGACCAAGCAACGGCCTGATTTGGTGCTGCTGGATATCGTTCTGCCGGATATCGACGGCTATGCGGTGTGCACCGCGCTCAAGGGCGATCCGCTCACGTCGGACATCCCGGTGATCTTCGTCACCGCGCGCGACGACGTGAGCGCCGAGACGCGGGGCCTCGAGCTGGGGGCGGTCGATTACGTGACCAAGCCGATCACGCCCGCGGTCGTGCGCATGCGGGTGCGCAACCATATCGAGCTCAAGCGCTCGCGCGACATGCTGGCGCGCCTGGCCCATATCGATGGCCTGACCGGCCTGGCCAACCGCCGCCGGTTCGACGAGCAGCTCGACCTGGAGCTGCGCCGCCTGCGCCGGCTGAACGAGCCCTTGTCGCTGGTCATGATGGACGTCGACCACTTCAAGAAGTTCAACGACGCCTACGGCCACCAGGCCGGCGACGATTGCCTGCGCCAAGTGGCGACGGCCCTCGCCACGGCCCTGCACCGGCCGGCCGACCTGGCGGCGCGCTATGGCGGCGAGGAGTTCGCGGCCATCCTGCCCGGCACCGACGCCGAGGGTGCGGTCCGCGTGGCCGAGGCGATCCGCGCCGGCGTGGCCGCCTTGGGCATCCCCCACGCCGCCTCGTCGACTGCCGCCCATGTGACGGTCAGCCTGGGCATCGCGACGGCCTATCCGGCGGCCGGCATCTCCGGCCGCGAGATCATCGAACTGGCCGACAGCCAGCTCTACCGGGCCAAGACCGAAGGCCGGAACCGCGTCGCGGCGGCCGCACCGGTCCAGGCCGGCGCGGCGTCCGCCTGATCGAGGTTGGCACGTCGTCCCCCCGGGCTGCCGCGGTCCCACGGCGCTGGTTTGGTCAGGTGAGTCGCTGCCAGAATCTGCGCGTCACCTCACAGTCCCCGCGGACGTTCAAATCCCGAGCCCGAAACCAACCATGACTTGGCGTTCCGGGCGGCGGCAAGGTGAGCACCCCTTTCCGCACCTATAGCGACCAGCCCTTGATATCCCACACCGGCTTGCCGCGGACGTCGTGGCTGGTGTCCAGGAATGCCGCCGCCGGCGGCTTCTGGCCGACATGGTCGTAGGCAGCCTTGGCAACGTCGGCGCCCAGCCCCACCACTTCCTTGGCCTTGGCCGCCTTCAACTCCTGTTGGAAGATCGCCTTGGTTGTCGACAGACCAACCAGGCTGCGGACGTCGCCTTCGGTGATCCAGTTCCAGCCGCGTCGCTCCCACAGCACGGTCGGCACCCAGGCGATCTGCGCAGCGCGGTCGCCGCTCCAGTTCTCGCCACCGATATCGACCACCCGCTCGGGCGTCGTGGCAACAAGCTGCTCGGTCGCTCGCATGGTCGCGACCAGCAAGGCAGTCACTACCTTCGGATGGTCCTTTAGGAACGCCTGGCGGACCACCCACCAGATCCGGTGCGGATAGTAGGCTTCGGGCGCGAACGGGGTCTTCGCGAAGCTTGATATGGTCAGGCCGGCACCCTTGCCCTCCGGCCCGTCATAGGCGGGGCCAGTCTTGCCGTCATTGCGCAGCAGCGTGACCAGAGCCCCCGACGCCTCGGCGGCGCCGGCCAGCGGCGCCAGGCTCAATACCGCGTCGACGCCCGCTGGCGCGCTGCCGAGTTCGGTCAGCGCATTGATGTTGCGCACCGTAATGCCCAGCGCCTTGGGGTCGGGCGTGCCGAAATGCGCCTCCAGCATCCGGACCAGCACCAGATGCAGGTCCGAGCCCAGGATGGTCAGCACGGTCTTGCCTTTCAGGCCTTCCAGGTTCGTGATCGGCGAGCCCTTCGGAACCTGCAGCGGAAAGCTGTTGCCGCCGCCGATGATGCCGATCGGCACCGCCGGGTCGCCGCTGGTCAGCGCCCGGATGCACGGCGTCGAGCCCAGGTTGCCGAACTGCAGCTGGCCGGCGGCGATGCCCTGCAGCATGCGCAGCAGAACCGGGAAGTTCAGGTATTCGGCATCAATGTCGCCGGCACCCAGCTCCTTTGCAGCCTGCTCCAGAAGCTTTTGCTTCTGGAGCTGATAGATCAGCGGCGCCTGGTCGTTTGCCAGGCCGACGCCCATGCTGATCTTCAGCGCCTCGGCGAAAGCCGGGCTGACGCGAACCAGCGGCAGTGCCGTGAGCGCGGCAGCAGTGGCCAGAAGCGAACGTCGTGTCTGCACGGAATCCTCCCTTTATTTCTCTTCGGTGATTGCCTGGGCGGCTTCGTCGCGGATTTCGGTCCACAGCCGCTCGACCAGTCGCGCCAGCTCCGGCGCCGTGCGCAGGGGTGCCCGCGGCCGTGGCAGCGGGATCTCGGTGACCGCCTTGACCCGGCCAGGCCGGCGCGCCAGCACGACGACGCGGTCGGCCAGCAGCACGGCCTCGTCCAGACCGTGCGTGACGAAGACGACCGTGGGACGGGGGCCGGCACCCCCGCCGTCACCCCACAGGCGCAGCAGCTCGTCCTGCAGGATGATCCGGGTCTGTAAGTCGACCGCCGCCAGCGGCTCGTCCATCAGCCAGACCCGGGGCTCGTTGGCGAGCAGCCGCGCCAGCGCGCAACGCTGGCGCATGCCGCCTGACAGCTCATGCGGGTAGCGGTCCTCGAAGCCGGTCAGGCCGACCAAGGCGGCCAGCGCCCGCGCTCGCTCGCGCCGCCCGCGGGCCGGGATGCCGCGGGCATGGGGACCGAACTCGATGTTGCCCAGCACGGTCCGCCACGGGAACAGCGCGTAATCCTGGAACATCACCCCGCGTTCCGGCCCTGGGCCGGATATCGGCTTGCCGTCGAACAGCACCTGGCCGCTGGTCGGCTGCGCGAAACCGGCGATCATCGACAGCAGGGTGGACTTGCCGCAGCCCGACGGACCGATGACGCTCAGGAACTCGCCCGGCCGCACATCAAGGTCGATGCCGCGCAGCGCCTCGACGACGGCGCCGGTGCGCGGCGCCGTGAACGACTTGCCGACCCCCGAGAACTGAATGATCGGCGTCGTCACATCCATGGCATCAGCCTTTTCTGGGCCCGTCTCAGGCCGCTATCGATGGCGAAGCTGACGATGCCGATCACCAGCATGAACAGGACCAGGGCATCGACATCGCGGCGGACATAAAGGGTGTCGACCATCAGCTGGCCGATGCCGGCGACGGCGCGCCGCGCGGTCGACACCTTGATGCCGATGGCAAGCTCAGCGGCGATGATCGAGCCCCAGGCGAACGCCATGGCGATGCGCGCGCCGGTGAACACGAACGGCAGGGCGTCCGGCAGGATGACCGAGCGGACCACCAATGCCCGACTGGCGCCCAGCGACTGGGCCGCCAACAGCAGGTTGCGCGGGATCCGCCGCGCCGCCTCGCTGGTGTTGACGACGAACGGGAACACCGCGGCATAGGCAACGACGAACAGCGCCGCGTCGCCGCGCACGCCCAGCCACAGGATCGCCATGGGGATCCAGGCGATCGGCGCCACGCCGCGCAAGCCGTCGAGCACCGGCCGCACCGTGCGGTCCAAGATCGGCACGGTGCCGATGGCCAGGCCCAGCGGAATGCCGATCACGCCGGCGATGACGAAGCCGATCAGCACCCGCTGCAGGCTGCTGCCCAGCGCCCGCAGAATGGTGCCGTCGGCCGTCAGCTGGACACCGGCGCGCAGGATGCCGCTGGGCACCGGCACCAGGCCTTGGCCGTGATACAGGCGCACGGCGATCTCCCAGATGATCGCCAGGACGATGATCACGGCCGCCGGCAGGCCGAAGCGCATCCGGGCCGTCATCGCCGCGGCAGCCATTGCAGCACGGCCGACTGCAACCCGCGCAAGCCGGCATCGAGCAGATAGCCGATCACGCCGATGACGACGATCGTCGCCATCACGCCGTCCATCGAAAAGAACTCCTGGAAATACTCGACGCGGTAGCCGAGGCCGGTGTCGGCGCCCACCAACTCGCCGGCGACCATGGCGACCCAGCCGACACCCAGCGACAGCCGCGCCCCGGCGAAGATCGACGGCAGCGCCGCCGGGAACACCACACCCATGACGGTCAGCCGGCGCGATGCCCCCAGCATCTGGGCGGCCCGGATCAGCGCCGGATCGACCCGCCGGATGCCGTCCAGCGCATTGACGAAGATCGGGAACAGCGCGGCGTAGAAGATCAGGAAAATCGGCACGCCTTCACCGACGCCGAACAGCAGCACGGCAATCGGGATCCAGGCGATCGCGCTGATCGGGCGCAGGAATTCGGCGATCGGGTCGACGACCGCGGCGACCGCCTCGAAGCGGGCGCACAAGAGCGCCAGGGCCAAGCCGGACGCGGTGCCGGCGCCGAAGCCGCCGGCCAGATGGATCAGGCTGGCGACGATGTCGCTGACCAGGTCGGCGTGCGCCAGGCCGGTCAGCGCCGCCCAGATCAGCCCAAGCGGCGGCACCAGTGTCGGGTTGTGCGCGATCAGGCTGGCGGTCTGCCAGGCCAGCGCCAGACCGATGAAACCGGCCAACGGCTCGAGGACGGTCCGGAGCGCCCTCATGCCAGCGCCTCTTTGAGCGCGTGGGCGTTCATCAGCACACCGGCGCCATCGGAGTCCTCAGTACGAACGTATTTGATCAAATGACGGTGATCGCCGGCGACGCCAGCGAAGCGCTCGGACCCGGCGCTGCAGCCCTGCTGCAGCGCCGTGGCCAGCAGCCAACGCCTGTCGGTGATGCAGTCAACGAACGCCGTGATGCCCACAAGGATCTCGCGCTGGATCTGCCCCGACGCGCCAGGCGCTCGCATTGGCCTGCCCCTTCAGATTTGATCAAATCTGGTATCAACGGTATAAGGTCCTGTCAAGCGGTCGGGTTCGCCGCAAGCGATAGGCTGGCGACGGTGGCATCAGCGCTTGGGATGGGAGGACGAATGGTCACGACGATCGGACTCGACGCCGCACTGGCGGTTCATCACGGCAATGCGCTGACCGGGGAGACGCCTTATTGGGATGCCGCGACCGGCGTCCTGTGGTGGATCGACGTGCAGGGCCAGCGGTTGCTGGGCTGCGATCTCAAGGGTGGTTTCCAGTGCTGGGACCTTCCGAGCATGCCGGGCTTGGTCGCCGGCCGGCGCAAGGGTGGGCTGGTGCTGGGCCTGGAAGACGGGTTGTATGGCTTCGATCCAGCCGCCGGCCTCGGGCCTCGGCTGGTCGCCGTCGAGGCCGACGATCCGCGGACCCGGATCAACGACGGCAAACCGGATCCCGAGGGGCGGCTGTGGTTCGGCACCATGGACAAGACCGGCGGCGGTCAGCCGATCGGCAGTCTCTATCGACTGGACCCGGACGGCAGCCTGAGCCGGCAGCGCCAGGGCGTCCGCATTCCAAACAGCATCGCCGTGTCGCCCGACGGCAGGCGGCTGACCTTCGCCGACAGCCGCAGCCACGTGGTCGAGGCGATGGCCTACGACTCGGCCACCGGAACGGCCGGACTGCCATCGCCCTTCGCCCGCTATGACGCGCCGGCGACTCCGGACGGCAGCAGCTTCGACCGCGACGGCAATCTGTGGATCGCCGTGGTCGAGGCCGGGCGCGTCGAGCGGCGGCGACCCGACGGTACGCTGGATTGCGTGATCGAGCTGCCGGTGTCGCGCCCCACCATGCCGATATTGGGCGGCGCCGACGGCTGCACGCTGTTCATCACCTCGCAGCGCCGGTTCCTGTCGACGGCAGCACTGGCCGCCCAGCCGTTGGCCGGCGACCTGTTGGCGGTCCGGGTCGACGTCCCGGCGGCCCCGCCTTTCCTGGCCGCCTTGTAGGCGACAGCACGCTCCTAGAGATGCGCACCGCCGTCCGCCAGCAGGTCGGCGCCGGTGATGAAGCTGCCGGCGTCCGAACACAACAGCAGCGCGGCGCCGGCCATCTCGTCGGGCATCGCGGCCCGGGCCATCGGGTTGCTGCGCTGCTGGACGGCCTGCCAGTCCTCCTGAACCTGCCGCCAACGATTGCGCTCGGTCGCCACGAGGCCCGGTGACAGGTTATTCACCGTGACGCCGAACGGGGCGTAGTCCCGCGCGAGATTGATGCACAGATTGTGCTGCGCGCTCTTCAGCGCTGCATAGACAGCCAGTTGGGGGTCCGGGCGCAACTGGTTGATGCTGCCGATCGTCAGCACGCGGCCCCAGCCGCGTTGCTTCATCGGCGGTAGGGCCGCCTGCAGCATTTCGACCGTCGCGCTGAAATTGATCCGCACCTGCCGGTCGAGTTCGGCGCGGGTGATCTGGGTGAATGGCCGGCGCTGCTGGATCGAGGCGCAGATCACCAGCACGTCGACGCCACCCAGCGCCTGTTCGGCCGCCGCGACGGCGCGCCGGGCCTCGCCCTTCTGCTCGAAATCGGCTTCGATCGCCGCTGCCTGCCGACCGTGGGCCCGGATCTCGGCCGTCGTCTCCAACGCGGCATCGGTCAGGCCGAACGCGCGATCGGCCGCTCCCGAGTAATGGATTGCGACGTCGGCGCCAGCCTCGGCGAGGACGAGCGCGATCGCCCGGCCGATGCTGACGCTGCCGCCGGTCACCAACGCCCGCCGCCCCGCTATGCTGAATCGCCGGGCAATCCGCCCGGCCCCGTCATCGGTCATCGCGACCTCCCATCCACCGCCGCTGCCCGATCCTGCGCATATCGCCATATTTGATCAAGTTCGCAAAGGATCGGGTTGACTCACGGCTCAAACCGGTCGAGTTTGATCAAATGAGTGATGCGCCTGCCCCATTCATGGACGTCCGTCAGCGGATCCGCGACGATATCTTGGCGGGTGCCATTCCGTTCGGCGCGCGCTTGACCATCGATGAGCTGGCGGCCCGCTACGGCGTCAGCCACATGCCAGTGCGCGAAGCGCTGCGTCAGCTGCATGGCGAAGGCCTGGTCGTGACGGAACGCCATCGCGGCGCCCGGGTGCGGACCATCGACGCGGCGTTCGTGGAAAACTTGTTCGACATCCGGGGCGCGCTCGAAACCCTGCTGGCCAAGCGGGCCGCCACACGCTGCACGGCCGCCGACCTGACCACCATCGCGGCGATCGAGGAGCGCCTCGAAGCGGCGGTCGCCCGCGCCGCCTATGCCGAGGTCCTGGCCCAGAACCGCGCCTTTCACAGCGCCATCAACGCCGCGGCGGCGAACCCCGACGCCGAGGCGATACTGGACCGCCAGTGGCTCCTGGTCGCCGCGTTGTGGCGCCGGCATGGCTACGGCCCGGAACGGTTCTCCGGCGTCGCCAGCGACCACCGGGCCCTGCTGCGGGCGCTGAGCAACCGCGACCCCGACGCCGCCGAGGCGCTGATGACCGCGCATGTGATCAAGGCCAAGCAGGAACTGCTGGCGCGCATGGCCAGACGCGACGAGGCCGAAAGCGAAGAGCACGAGCGGGGAGCCGCCGAATGACGCTGCGCATCGCCCAGATCACCCTGACGATCGCCACAATCTCACCCAAGACACGCTGGGCCTTCCTGGAGATCGCTGCCGCCGATGGCTTGGCCGGTATCGGCGAGGCGACGCTGAACGGGCAGGAGGCAGCGCTGCTGCGCGAGGCCGACCGCGTGCTGGCGCCGCTGCCCGGCAAGACCGTCGCCGAGGCGATGCCGACCGGCGCTCTGCCCCAGACCCTGCCGGAAGCCGCCATCCGGTCGGCGCTGGACCAAGCGCTGCGTGACCTGGCGGCGCGCGGCGCCGATCGGCCGCTGTGGCGCGAGTTGGCCCCGACCCGGCGCGCCGACGTGCCGGTCTATGCCAACATCAACCGCCGCACCCTCGACCGGTCGCCCGAAGGTTTTGCCGCCAGCGCCCGCGCCGCCCTGGCCGCCGGCCATGACGCGTTCAAGATCGCGCCATTCGATGAAGCCACCAAGGACGCCCGTGCCGCCGGCGCACTGGCGCCGGCGATCGAGCAGGGGTTCAAGCGCATCGCTGCGGTCCGCGATGTCGTCGGCGAACGGCGGCTGATGGTCGACTGCCACTGGCGGTTCGACGAAGCCTCTGCCTTCGAGGTCATCCGGCGAGCCGCCGAGCTCGAGCTGCACTGGGTCGAATGCCCGCTGCCAGAGACCTCGGACCATCTGCCGGCGCTGCGGCGGCTGCGCGAGGCCGCCAACGCCAGAGGCGTTCGCCTGGCCGGCTGCGAGGAAGCCATCGGCGTACTCGGCTTCGTGCCGTTCTTCACCGCGGGCGCCTACGACGTGGTGATGCCCGACGTCAAATATGTCGGCGGCCTGCAGGAAGCCATGCGCGTGGCCGAGGCCGCCCAGCGCGCCGGCGTCCTGGTCTCGCCGCACAATCCCAGCGGCCCCGTCAGCCATGCGATCAGCATCCAGCTGTCGGCGGTGCTGCCGGCGTTCGACCGGTTGGAAATGCAGTTCGACGAAACCCCGCTGTTCGCCAGCCTGGTCCGTACCACGCCGCCGATCGCCGGCGGCGCCGCGCAAGTCCTGGACGGGCCGGGATCGGGCGTGTCGCTCGACCCTGCTGCCTTGGCCGCCTGCGCCGGCCAGCGTTGCGTCTATGCCGCCCGATGACCGATCGGCAGCCAGGCATCCCGTGTGCCTGTTCCGACCAGCCTGGCGGCGACCGGGCGCCCGCGCCGGCCCGCGCCGAGTGATTGCTAGGGATATGTGACCGTCGGCCCAGCCGCGGCACGGAAGGGAGGAAACCTCAATGATCACCCGCCGCACCTTCAACCGCTTGGCCGTCTCGGCGATCGCCGCGGGCGCCGCCGCGCCGGGCCGAGTGTTGGCGCAAACACCGCGGAGCGTCGCCCGCAACAAGACGCTGATCGTCGCGGCGCGCGTCGAGGCCCCGGTGTTCCGCAGCGTCGGCCAGGCCAATCCCTTCTCGATCAACAACGAAGATTTCCGCGTCTCGATCGTCAATACGTTTGAGCCGCTGTTCTATTACAACTCGAACAACAACGAAGTGGTTCCCTGGCTGGCAACCGGGCTGGAGACCGCGCCCGATTTCACCAGCTACACGATCAAGCTGCGCGACGGCGTGACCTGGAGCGATGGCCAGCGCTTCGCCGCCGACGACATCGTCTACACGCTGGAAATGCTCATCGCCAACGGCCGCGGCAAGAAGGACCTCGTTCAGTCCGACGCCGTTACCACCGCGGTCAACA
>CAZEFK010000110.1:13246-24828 GCA_964511405.1 uncultured Comamonadaceae bacterium
CCGCTGACCGTCAAGCTGGATCTCAACGCACCCGACCCGCGCTTCGCCTTCAAGTTCCTGATCAATTACTTCGACATCGGGCTGCAGTGGCTGCCGGCGCATATCTGGAAGGCCGCCACCGATCCGTCGAGCTTTTCGAACTTCGATCTGGGCAAGGGCTGGCCGGTGACCACCGGGCCGTGGCAGGTGACGCGGTTCACCGACAACCAGATATTCATGGATCGCCGCGCCGACTGGTGGGCCGCCAAGGCCGGGCTGGCGCCCATGCCGGCGATCGAGCGGGTCATCGTCATCCCCGGCGGCACCCGCGATCGCATGGCGCAGCTGGTCGCGGCCAACCAAGTCGACATCACCAGCGACGTCGAGGTCAGCGAAGTCATGCGCCAGATCATGACCCAGAATCCGAAGATAACCTGCTTCACCGGAAAGAATCCCCCGTTCGGCGCCAAGGACTGGTGGCCAACATCTCTCTACTTCAATCATATGAACGAGAAATGGTCGGATGTCCGGGTGCGCCGCGCCGTGAACTACTATCTCGATCGCAAGCAGTTGATCGACACCGCCTATGGCGGAGCGAGCGAACCGAAATTCGATCCATTTCCCGGCTTCGGCTCGCTGAAGCCCTATATCGACGCGATCCGGCCGATCGCCGACAAATACGGCATCGGCCATTTCGACAAACCTAAGGGCGACGCCCTGATGCAGGACGCCGGCTACGCCAAGAACGCGTCAGGCGTCTGGGCGAAGGATGGCAAACCGCTGCAGGTGGTGATCGAGGCGATCGCCGTGCTCAATGCCATCGGTCCGGTTGTCGCCCAGCAGCTCAAGAATTCCGGCATCGACGCCAGCTTCCGCTCTAGCCCGGAAAGCCGGGCGATCATGCGCGACGGCAAGTTCGACCTGTGCCTGTTCGGCCATCGCGGCTCGATCAGCGATCCGTTCGCCACGCTCGATTGCTATCACAGCCGCAATGCGTTGCCGGTCGGCCAGCCGATCCTGCTGCCGGCGCGCTGGTCGAATCCCGACTACGACAAGATCGTCGAGACGGCCAGCAGGGTTCCGCCGAACGATCCGAAACTGATGGACCTGGTCAAAGCGGCCATGGAGATCTGGATGCGCGAGGTGGTCGAGGCGCCGATCTCGGAGTGGTACCACCGGGTGCCGATGAACCAGACCTACTGGACCGGCTGGCCGAGCGAACAGGACCCGTACATGCAACCGACCTTCTGGTACACCTCGGGCACGTTCGGCTACGTCATGCCGAAGCTGAAGCCGGCGGCGTGAGTAAAGCATGCTGGTCCGCCTGATCCTGCGGCGGTTGGTGATGGTGCTGGCGGTCATCTGGGCAGCCGGCACCGTCAACTTCTTCATTCCGCATATCGCGCCGAAGAACCCGATCGCTGAAAAGCTTACCGAGATGGCCGGCCGCTCCGGCATCGATCCGGCCAAGATCAAGGAGATATCGGCGGCGTTCAGCGCCAAGTTCGGCTTGGACAAGCCGCTGTGGCAGCAATATCTGGACTATCTGCGCGATGTTGCCAGCCTCGATTTCGGCCAGTCCATCACGCAATATCCGGTGCGCGTCGCCGACCTGATCGGCGCAGCGCTGCCCTGGACCTTGGGGCTGATGCTGACGACGACGCTGATCGCGTTCGCCCTCGGCACGCTGCTGGGCGCGGCGGCGGCGTGGCGGCGCGACAGCCGGATCCTGCGGGTCTTGTCGCCGCTGATGATGGTGTTCTCGGCGATCCCGTTCTACTTGATCGGCTTGGTACTGATCTATGTCTTCGCCGCCAAGCTCGACTGGTTTCCGCTGTCGGGCGGCTACGGCATCGTCTCGATCCCGGAATGGTCGTGGGACTTCGCCATGGAAGTGCTGGACCATTCGATCCTGCCGGCGTTCTCGATCATCGTCGCCTCGATCGGCACTTGGGCGATCGGCATGCGCGGCATGATGGTGACCGTCGAGGGCGAGGACTACATGACCTTCGCCGACGCCAAGGGTCTGCGCCCCGGCCGCCTGTTCTTGCGCTATGGCGTGCGTAACGCGTTGCTGCCGCAAGTCACCGCGCTGGCGCTGTATTTCGGCCAGATCGTCACCGGCGCCGTCCTGGTCGAGATCGTTTTCGCCTACCCGGGCCTGGGGTCGTTGTTGCTGGATTCCATCAAGCTCTACGACTTCCCGACCATCTACGCGATCGTCTTCATCCTGACCTTGACGGTGGCGCTGTCGATGCTGCTGGTCGACGTGATCTATCCGCTGCTCGATCCCCGCGTCCGGGTCGGGGATTAGGCCCATGTCCGATCGCGTCGTTCAGCTTGCCGAGGAAGCCGAGTGGGGCTCGCTGCACGGCAAGCTGCTGGCCAGCGCCCGCTATCTCCGGCGCAACCCGTCGCTGATCCTGGGGTTGCTGCTGCTGCTGGCGTTGGCGCTGTTCTCCGCCGTCGGTCGGCTATTCGTCGACGTCAGGCTGGCCGCGCCGCTGTCGGCACCGACCGCTGCGCCGCCGGGGCCGGGCCTGCTGTTCGGCTCGGATCCGCAGGGTCGAAACCTGTTGGCAGTGATGATCGAGGGCACCTGGCTGACCGTGCGCACCGGCGTCGTCGCCGGCGGGTTGGGCGTCATGGCCGGCAGTGCCTTGGGCTTCGTCAGCGCCTATCTCGGCGGGCTGGTCGACCGCATCGTCACCTGGTGGGTCGACGTGCTGCTGACCGTGCCGGCGATCCTGTTCCTGGTCATGGCTTCGAAGGCGACTCCGCTCTTGCGTCCGCGGCACGTCTGCCGTTAGGCTTGTTCCAATATCCGGCAAGCGGTTCCGGAAAATGGAACAATGACCATCCTGGCCAGCGCCATGGCCGTGCTGCGCTGCTTCTCCGCCGACTGTCCGGCCCTGTCCGTGACCGAGGTCGGCCAGCGCCTTGGCATGCCCAAGAGCACGGCGTCGCGCCTGCTGAAGGCGATGCGCGAGGCCGGGTTCCTGGAGCAGATGGGCGACAGCAAGCGCTACCGCCCGGGCGAGGCGCTGCTGGAGGTGGGCTATGCCTATCGCGCGGCCTCGACCCTGATCGCCGCGGCCGACGACGTGGTCGGCCGGATCGTCGAGCGGGTCGGCCACACCGGCTATCTGTCGATCCGCGATGGCGGCGAGGTCACCGGCATCACCTACCGTCTCGGCCACCATGCGCTCCGGGTCGCGACCCCGCTCGGCCACCGCCTGCCGGCCGCGGCGTCGGCCACCGGCCGCTCGCTGCTGGCGCGCCTGGCGGATGCCGACGTGAGTGCGCTGTTTCCCGGCCCGCTCGCCCCGCCCTCGGCGACCGCGCCGCAGAGCGTGCCCGAGCTGCTGGAGCGGTTGGCCCGCGTGCGGGCGCTGGGCTACGCCGAATCCCATGACGAGGCCAATCCCGGCGTCGGCGCCATCGCCGTCGCGGTCGGCTCGCCTGAATCGGGCGAGGCCGTCAGCCTGTGCATCGCCTATCCGATCGCGACCGTCACCCCGCCGGAACGCGACCTGATCATCACCGAACTGCTGGCCGGCGCCCGCCGGGTCGCGACCCTGGTCGGCGATCCCGTGTGGCTTGCCCGTGCGGCCTGACCCCGTGCAGCCTGACCTGGAGAGGATCCCCATGCCCGCCACCCGCTGGCGCGTCGGCTTCGATATCGGCGGCACCTTCACCGACTTCGTGCTCTATGACGGCACTGGCCGCGCGGTCCGGCTGCACAAATGCCTGACCACGCCGGACGACCCGGCGCAGGGCGCCCTGGACGGGCTGGCGGCGCTGCTCGACGGCGCCGGCCTCGCCCTGGCCGACATCGGCGACCTGGTGCACGGCACGACCCTGGTGACCAACGCCATCATCGAGCGCCGCGGCGCCCGGGTGGCGCTGCTGACCACGGCGGGCTTCCGCGACATCCTGGAGATGGGGACCGAGCAGCGCTACGACATCTACGACTTGTTCCTGCGCTTTCCCGAGCCGCTGGTCGGCCGCGCGCTGCGCCGTGAGGTCGCCGAGCGGATCACGCGCGACGGCCTCGTGCTGACGCCGCTCGACCTGGACCAGGTGCGCGCCGAGCTGCGGGCGCTTGTTGCGGCCGGTGTCGAGGCGGTCGCCGTGTGCTTCCTGCATTCCTACCGCAACCCGGTCCACGAACGCGCCGTCGGCGACCTGATCGCGGCGGAGTTCCCTCATCTGGTCGCCTCGCTGTCGTCGGAGGTGGTGCCGGAGCTGCGCGAATACGAGCGCGGCACCACGACGGTCGCCAATGCCTTCGTCCAGCCGCTGATGGACCGCTATGTCCGCCGGCTGGAGGCCGAGCTGGCGCGGCGCGGCTTCGCCGGCCGCTTCAGCCTGATGCAATCGGCGGGCGGCCTGGCGACGCCGGAGATGGCCCGGCGCTTCCCCATCCGGCTCCTGGAGTCCGGACCGGCCGGCGGCGGCCTCGCGACGGCGCTGTTTGGCCTCACGGCGGGCAAGCCCGACGTCATCTCGTTCGACATGGGCGGCACCACGGCCAAGGCCTGCCTGATCCAGGACGGCCGCGCCGCGATCGCGCCTGCCATGGAGGCGGCCCGCGTCCATCGCTTCAAGAAGGGCAGCGGCCTGCCGATCAAGGCGCCGGTCATCGACATGATCGAGATCGGGGCCGGCGGCGGCTCGATCGCGGAGCTCGACGCCGTCGGCCTGCTCAAGGTCGGGCCGCGCAGCGCCGGTGCCGCGCCCGGCCCGGCCTGCTACGGCCGCGGCGGCACCGAGCCGACGGTGACCGACGCCAACCTGGTGCTGGGCTACCTCGATCCCGGCTTCTTCCTGGGCGGCCGCATGGCCCTGGACAAGGCTGCAGCCGAAGCGGCGCTGGCCACGCTGGCGGGTCCGCTCAAGCTGTCGGCTGCCGAGGCCGCGTGGGGCATCTACAGCGTGGTGTGCGAGAGCATGGCCGCCGCCGCCCGCGTCCACCTGGTCGAGCGCGGTGCCGACCCGCGCCGCTATGCCATGGTCGGCTTCGGCGGCGCCGGCCCGGCCCACGCCGCGCGCGTCGCCCGCATTCTGGGGGTGTCCGAAGTGATCATCCCGCCGGCCTCGGGCGCGGCCTCCGCCCTGGGCTTCCTGGCGGCGCCGGTCAGCTTCGAAGCGGCGCGCTCGGCACCCCAGGTGCTGGACGAAGGCGTCGACTTCGGCGCGGTCAACGCCGTCCTGGACGAGCTGGAGGCCCAGGGCCGCGCCCTGCTGGCCGAGGCCGGCATCCAGGGCGACGCCGTCACGGTCACCCGCCAGGCCGAGATGCGCCTCCTCGGCCAAGTGCACGAGATCACCGTGGCCTTGCCCGACGGCCGCCTGGGGCCCGAGCGCCTGGACGAGCTGCGCCGTCGCTTCGCGGAGGAGTACACGCGGCTCTATACCCATCTCTATAGCGGCGCGGTCATCCAGGCCCTGTCCTGGCGCGTGCTGGTGGCGGGGCCGGCGCCCGAGCTCGGCCTGGGTGCCGGCGACGCCGGCAGCAATCTCCGCCCCGCCGGCAAGGGCCGCCGCCCCGCTTATTTCCCGGGCGGCTTCGTCGATGCCGAGGTCTATGACCGCTATGCGCTGCGCCCCGGCGACCGCATCGACGGCCCGGCGATCATCGAGGAGCGCGAGGCGACCACCGTGGTGCCGCCCGGCGACTCGGTCGAGGTCGACGGCAGCCTCAACCTGCGCCTGACCGTCGGCCATGGCGGCCAGCCGATCCAGCTGGTCACCCGCGACATGCCGGTCGACGAGGCGGTGCGGCGCATCGAGGGCGACCCGATCGGGCTCGAGATCATGTGGAGCCGCCTGACCACGATCGTCGAGGAATGCTGGACCACGGTCTGCCGCACGGCGTTCTCGCTGATCATCAGCGAGGCCCAGGACTTCGCGATCGAGATCCTGGACCGCACCGGCCAGCCGGTGGCGCACAGCCCGCGCGGCATGCCGGTGTTCAACCTGACCCTGCCCATGGCGGTGCAGGCGATGCTCGAGCGCTTCCCGCCCGACACGCTCGAGCCCGGCGACGTGCTGATCACCAACGATCCGTGGCTGTGCGCCGGCCACCTGTTCGACATCGCCGTGGTGACGCCCGTGTTCCGCGACGGCGAGCTGGTCGGCATGCTGGGCACCGTCGGCCATGTCAGCGACATCGGCGGCACCAAGGACAGCCTGCGGGCCCGCGAGATCTTCGAGGAAGGGATCCAGATCCCGCCGATGAAGCTGTTCCGCGGCGGCGAGCCCAACGAGGACTTCTTCACGCTGTTCGCCGAGAACGTGCGCAACCCCAACCAGGTGCTGGGCGACCTGCACGCCCTGGTCGCGGCCAACGCCATCGGCGGCCAGCGGCTGCTGGAGTTCATGGCGGAATATGGCCTGGCCGACCTGCAGGCGCTGGCCCGCGTCGTCCAGACCAAGGCCGAGACGGCCATGCGCGACGCCATCCGCGCCGTGCCGGACGGCGTCTACACCGGCGCCATCTCGAACAACTCGCTGGGCAAGGTCGAAACCTTCCCGGTGCGGATCGAGGTCAGGGGCGACCAGATCGAGGTCGACTTCGACGGCGCGCCGCCGCAACTGCCCCAGGGCGGCCTCAACTGCACGCTCAGCTACACCGCCGCCCATGCCACCTATCCGCTGAAGTGCCTGCTGACCCCGACGGTGCGCGGCAATGCCGGCTGCTACCGGCCGTTCACGGTCAAGGCGCCGGAAGGCAGCATGCTCAACTGCACCAAGCCGGCGGCGGTCAACCTGCGTACCCGCACCGGTTGGTACATTGCGCCCAACATCTTCAAGGCCCTGGCGCGGGCGCTGCCGGACAAGGTGCAGGCCTTCACCGGCCTGCCTGTTTCGGTCACCTTCTATGGCCGCGACCGCGACGGCCGGTCCTATTCCGACCACCTGTTCATGGGCGGCGGCCAGGGCGGCTCGGCGGCCGGCGACGGCAAGTCGTCGCTGCTCTATCCCACCAGCGCCGCCAATACGTCGGTCGAGCTGTTCGAGACCCGGGCGCCGATCCTGGTGGTCGAGAAAGCCTACCTGACCGACAGCGGCGGTGCCGGCGCCCATCGCGGCGGCCTGGGCCAAGTGGTCAAGGCGCGCCGGCTGGCCGATGACGGTCCGGAAACCCTGGCCAGCGTCTATCCCGAAGGCGTCGGCACCCGGACCGAGGGCCTGTTCGGCGGCCGTACCGGCGGTGACGTGCGCGGGGTGCTGGTCGATCCGGCCGGCACGGTGGTCAAGGACTATGGCTCCGGTCAGCTCGCGACCCTGACCGGGTCGGACGAGATCGTCGAGGTGCGGCTGGCCGGCGGCGCCGGCTACGGCAACCCCTTGGACCGGCCGGTCGATCTCGTGGCCCGCGACTTGCAAGATGGCTATGTCAGCCGCGACTCGGCCGAACGGGATTATGGTTGCGTGCTGGACGGCGATGGCATCGACGCGGCGGCGACCGAAGCGCGCCGGCGGCAGCTCAAGATCGCGGCGGAGTGAGCGGGGGAGGGATGATATGAGACGGGCACTGACCGCGGCGGCGCTGGCCGTCGGCCTCCTGGCGGCCAGCCAGGCGCACGCCTTCGAGAAGGAGGGCGACCGCAAGATCCTGGTGTTCTCCGGCGGCCAGCCGGTGCCGGTGCTGGATCCCCATGTGCGCTACGACTGGTCGACGCGCATGGTCCAGCAGGCGGTCTATGACGCCCTGGCCAAATATGTCGGCAATCCGGCCGAGATCAAGCCATGGCTGGCCGAATCCTGGGAGGTCAGCCCCGACGCCACCGAGTGGACCTTCCACCTGGTGCACAACGCCAAGTTCCACAATGGCGACCCGGTCGATGCCGAGGCCGTGAAGTTCAGCTACACGCGCGGGCTGATGCTGAACAAGGGCGTCGCCTGGATGCTCAAGGACTTCCTGAACCCGGACGGGATCACGGTGGTCGATCCCTATACGGTCAAGTTCAAGCTCACTCGGCCCTACGCCGCGTTCCTGGCGTTCGTGCCCATGTGGTATATCGTCGATCCCAAGGAAGTGCTGGCCCACCAGGAAGGCACCGACCAGGGCGAGAAGTGGCTGACCGACCACGAGGCCGGCAGCGGCCCGTTCAAGGTCCGGCGCTGGGAGACCAACACCCTCTACGACCTGCAGGCGGTCCCGGACTACTGGAAGGGCTGGCCCCAGGGCGACGCCCACCGCCTGGCCGGCGTCATCTTCCGCGTCGTGCGCGAACCGGCGCCGCGGCGGGCGGCGCTGCTGCGCGGCGAGATCGACTTCGCGACCGAGCTGACGCCCGACGACTACGACCAGCTGGCCAAGACGCCGGGCCTGGTAGTGCCCAACGAGACCGGCATCACGACCTTCGGCATCAAGATGAACAACCAGGCGGGCCCGACCGCCGACATCAACCTGCGCAAGGCGATCGCCTACGCCTTCGACTATGACGCGCTGCTGCAGGTCTATAACGGCAAGGCCAAGCTGGAGACCAGCCCGTTCCCCGACGCGCTCAAGGGCTATGCCCCGGTTGCGGGCATCTATCGCCGCGACCTGGACAAGGCCAAGGAATATCTGGGCAAGACCCAATGGGCCAAAGGCGGCCTGGAGCTGGACTATGTCTACGTCCAGGGCCTGGACGAGGAGCGGCGGATCGGCCTGATCCTGCTCAACAGCCTGCAGCCGCTGGGCATCAAGGTGAACGTGACGGCCCAGCCGTGGCCGACCATGGTCGCGCGCGCCCAGAAGATGGAGACGTCGCCGGCGATGATGGCGACCTTCACCACCCCGGTCGCCACCGACCCCGACGTGGTCGCCTACCAGTACCACAAGAATTCCTGGGGCCAGTATTTCGGCTCCAGCTACTACAACAACCCCGAGGTCGGGGCTCTGATCGAAAAGGGGCGCACCGAGGCCGACTGGGCCAAGCGCGCGCCGATCTACAAGGAGATCCAGGAGAAGATCGCGGCCGACGCGCCCGAGATCTTCGGCATGATGGCCAACCGCCAGTGGGCCTACCACGACTACGTCAAGGGATTCGTCTATAGTCCGGTGCGTTTGACCGGCGAGGTCGACCTGTATCCGCTATGGATCGACAAGTAAGGGCGACGGCCGAAGGCGTATAGCGAGGGCCAGATGAGCGAGGGCAACGGCAAGCCGGGTCAAGACCACATGGTGGCGATCCTGTCGGACATTCTGCAGGCGATGAATGGGCTGCGCAGCGATGTGCAGGCGCAGGGCCGGGATATCGCGGGCATCCGGTCGGAGCTTCGGGACTACGCTGCCGCCATGATCGCGTCGCCGATGCCGGACCGGCGCATGATCTGATGCTCGGCTTCCTCGCCCGCCGGCTGGCGCTGCTCGGCCTGATGCTGTTCGGGCTGGTGTGCATCACCTTCGTGATTGCCAATGTGGCGCCGGCCGACCCGGCGGCGTTGGCGGCCGGGCCCGACGCCACCAAGTCGATGATCGAGACCATCCGCCACGAATATGGCCTGGACCAGCCGCTATGGCGGCAGTTCCTGGCCTATCTCGGCGACCTGGCGCAGGGCCGGCTCGGCCGCTCGATCGTGACCACCCGGCCGGTGCTGGACGAGCTGGCCGACTATGTGCCGGCAACGTTCGAGCTGGTGGCGCTGTCGATGGTGATCGGCATCGCCGCCGGCGTGCCGCTGGGCGTGCTGGCCGCGGTCAAGCGCGACGGCTGGATCGACCACGCCACGCGCATCTTCGCGGTCTCGGGCATCGCCCTGCCGGCGTTCTGGTTCGGCATCCTGCTGCAGCTCGTGTTCTCGGTGTGGCTGGGCTGGCTGCCGACCACCGGCCGGCTCGACCTGGTGACCGTGCCGCCCGCGCCGGTCACCCACATGCTGCTGGTCGACAGCCTCCTGCGCGGGCAATGGGCGACGTTCGTCCAGGCCCTGTCCTATGCCGTGCTGCCGGCCTTGGTGCTGAGCTTCCCGACGCTGGCCTCGATCATCCGGGTCAACCGCGCCGAGATGGTCGAAGTGCTGAAGAGCGACTATGTGACGGCGGCGCGCGCCCACGGCCTGCCGCGCCGGCAGCTCCTGTTCCGCTACGCCCTGCGCAACGCCATGCTGCCGACCCTGTCGATGATCGCTCTGCGCTATGGCTGGACCCTGGGCAGCACGGTGCTGGTCGAGACCGTGTTCGACTGGCCGGGCATCGGGCTTTATGCGGTATCCTCGGCGATCGCATCAGACTTCAAGCCGGTGATGGGCGTGACCCTGGTGCTCGGACTCAACTTCATGGTCGTCAACTTCCTGGTCGAGCTGGCCTATGGCTGGCTCGATCCGCGCCTGCGGACGGCCTGATGTCGGCCGCCGATACCGTCGCGCGCCTGCGCCGCGAGCATGCCACCGAGATCCGCCAGGTGCGCCTGGCCGCCCATCTGTTCGGGCGCAGCGCGGCGTCGCTGCTGGGGCTCGGCCTGGTGCTGCTGTTCCTGGTGCTCGCCGCGTTCGGGCCCGAGATCGTGCCCTACCCGGGCGATGCGCTGGGCGCCATCGACATGGGCGCGCGGCTGCAGCCGCCGAGCATCGCCCACCTGTTCGGCACCGACGAGATGGGCAACGACATCTTCACCCGGGTCGTGATCGGCACCCGCACGTCGCTGGCGATCGGCCTGGCGATCACCGGCATCGCCGCGGCGATCGGGGTGCCGCTCGGGGTCGTGGCGGGGACCGCCGGCCCGGTCCTGCGGGCCGTCATCCTGCGCACCACCGACGTGTTCCTGTCGGTGCCGGCGCTGGTCCTGGCCTTCGCCATCGTGGCGGCGCTGGGGCCCGGCATCGGCAACACCATCCTGGCGCTGTCGCTGGTCTGGTGGCCGGGCTATGTCCGCCTGACCGAGGCCAAGGCGCTGCAGATCAACCAGGAGCTGTTCGTCGAGGCGGCGCGGGCGGTCGGCGCGCGGCGCGGCCGCATCCTGTTCCGCCATGTCCTGCCCAACTGCCTGTCGCCGCTGATCGTCAAGGCCAGCATGGACATGGGCATGGCGATCCTGTCGGCCGCCAGCCTGGGCTTCGTCGGCCTGGGCGCCAAGCCGCCGGCGCCGGAATGGGGGTCGATGATCTCGGTCGCCCGCACCTACATGCCGACCTGGTGGTGGTATGCGCTGTTCCCCGGCCTCGCGATCTACCTGACGGTGCTCGGCTTCAACCTGTTCGGTGACGGCCTGCGCGACGTCCTCGACCCCCAAAGCAATCGCGGATGACGCTGCTCGACGTCCATGACCTGCATCTGAGCTTCCGCGGCTTCGACGGCGAGGCCAAGGTGCTGGACGGCGTCGATCTGGCGCTGGCGCCGGGCGAGACCGTCGGTATCGTCGGCGAGACCGGCTGTGGCAAGTCGGTGCTGGCCAAGAGCATCATGGGCCTGCTGCCGAGCCCGCCGGCCCGGGTGGCCCGGGGCGGCATCCGCTTCCGCGACACCGAGCTGACCACCCTGGACCCGGCCGGGCTGGAGGCGCTGCGCGGGCCGGCGATCGCCATGATCTTCCAGGACCCGATGACTTACCTCAACCCGGTGTTCACGATCGGCCAGCAGATGGGCGACGTGATCGCCGCCCATCAGC